>CAMWJQ010000116.1 GCA_947174615.1 uncultured Lachnospiraceae bacterium | reverse complement strand
ACGACAAGGACAGCCCGGAGAAGCCGCATAGCTGCGTGATTGAGCGGGTGGGGAAGACAGACACTTTCTGAACACTTCTTTTAGAGATATAAGATCCATCTTTTCAAGAAGCAGAGACAGCAGGATTGTCATGGAAGCGTGGACGATTGATTGAAGCAGAACAGAAGTTCTGATAAGGTATACATTTTGGGGGATGCAGGAGAAAAGAAGAGGAGCAGTTTTAGTCAGGGATGGAGGCATATATGGGAATCTATCTGAATCCGGGAAATCATGGTTATGCGGAAGCAGCCTGTTCTAAAATCTATATAGATAAGACGGAACTGATTGCATGTACGAATGAAGTATTAAAAACCAAGGAAAAATACCTCTGCGTCAGCAGACCAAGGCGTTTTGGCAAATCCATGACCCTTGAAATGCTTGCGGCATACTACAGCTGCGGCTGTGATTCAAGGGAGCTGTTCGCAGGGTTCAAGATTGCGCAGCACAGGGATTTTGAGAAACATCTGAACCGCTATGATGTGATTTATCTGAATATGCAGCAGTTTCTCATCCGGGCGAAAAAGCAGGACGTCACGCAGTATCTGGAACAGGCAGTGCTTGGGGAACTCAGAGAAACGTATGGAAACTGGATTTCGGAGCAGATAACGGATTTAGCTACAGCGTTTGAAAAAATCTTTGTGAAAACAGAAAAGCAGTTTGTATTCCTGATTGACGAGTGGGACTGTGTGATGCGGGAACGGCAGGAGTCGGAGGCAGTGCAGAAACAATACCTTGATTTTCTGCGCGATCTGCTAAAAGACCAGCCATATGTTGCGCTCGCCTATGTGACGGGCATTTTACCGGTAAAGAAATATGGTCAGCATTCGGCGCTGAACATGTTCTGGGAGTATTCTATGACGGACCAGAGTATGTTTGAGGAATACACCGGCTTTACAGAAAGTGAAGTGAAGGCGCTGTGTGAACGGTTTGGGATGGATTTTGCAGAGACAAGCAGCTGGTATGATGGATATACTTTTACGAAATTTCAGCATGTTTATAATCCGAAGTCCGTGGTGGAGGCGATGCGCCGCCATAAGTTTTCAAATTACTGGACATCGACAGAAACCTATGAGGCGCTGAAAATCTATATGGACATGGATTATGACGGGCTGCGCACAGATATCGTGCAGATGCTGGGCGGGGGACGCGTCAGGGTGAACACGCGCAGTTTCCAGAATGATATGCGCAGTTTGAAGACAAAAGATGATGTGCTGACCCTGCTGATTCATCTGGGATATTTAGGGTATGATTCGAAGGAAAAGGAGGCGTTTATTCCCAATAAGGAGATCATAGAGGAATTTGAGAATGCCATGAGCGTCGGCGGCTGGTCGAATGTGATGAATGTGTTAAAGGCGTCAGAGAAGCTTCTTGAAGCTACGCTGCGGGGCGATGCGGAAAGCGCCGCCCGGGAGCTGGACAAGGCGCATGGCGAGGTGGCGTCGATCCTGACATACAATGATGAAAATTCGCTGGGGTGTGCAGTTGGGCTTGCGTATTACAGTGCGAGGAAAGACTATAAACTCATACGGGAGCTTCCGGCAGGAAAAGGGTTTGCGGACATCGCGTTTATCCCGCTGCCGCACACTGACAAGCCCGCGATGGTCGTGGAATTAAAATATGACAGAAGTGTCCGGGCGGCGATACAGCAGATAAAGGACAGGCAGTACACGCAGGCATTTGAAGGTTATACAGGGGAGATAATACTGGTCGGCGTGAACTACGACAAGGACAGCCCGGAGAAGCCGCATAGCTGCGTGATTGAGCGGGTGGGGAAAGGAAAAAACACAGCTGATTAATCCCACCAGCAGTAGTAAGCAGAATGCCCTTTCGCACAAAAATTTTCTGCCGGCAGTAAATCACCGTTTTCCCCCACCACAAAACTTTGCTGTGCGAAGAATGCCTGTTCGATTCCGATGTCACTCGGAAAGATGTCCTTTGGGGCATTAAAAATGTGCTCGATTTCAGAAAAAGATAGCCTGCTGAGAATAATGAGCGTATCGGAACAAATGACGAATGCATTCTCGTATTCCTCGTAACCGTAAACCTGCACAAAGATTTTTGCTGTCTGGTCTGCAGTGAGCAGCTCTTGAATTAAGTCAAGATATGCCTGTTTTCCTTCGAGACGTTCACATACAAAGTCTGTGAAGTCGTCAGTGGGGTCTAAATAATCCTGATAAGCGAACCAGTAGTTTGTCTGGTAGCTGCGTGTGGCTTCGACAGTCTTAAGAATGGGAATAATTGCGGTCTTTTGTTGTGGATTCATTGTACCCCTCCGTTTTATGCTTTACTGTCCGGCGAAATAGTTTTCCACGAACTCTTTACATCCCTTTACATTTGCGCCGACAATCGGTTCGCCGACAATGGCGCCGGTCTGGTCTACAAAGAAGGTGGTGGGGAAACCAATAATATTTGACATAAATGTACTGAAATCGTCATTGGGAATCAAGTTGGTAAATTCTACAGTGGCTTTTTGGGTAATTGTCTGTGCAAGTTCAATGTGCTGTGTGTCGTTTTCGCCATTAATGTCTCCGACAATGCCGATAAGCTGTACATCGTCTCCCATCTCCCTTGCCCAGTCGGCAAGTTCTGGCATTTCTTCGATACACGGTCCGCAGAACGTTCCCCAGACATTGACGACTGTGAGCTTCTTTTCCGAAAAAATGGAGGAATCTACCTCGATGCCGTTGATGTCTTTGGTGGTAAACGATGGCATTTCGTTTCCGCTTTCTACGGGGATAAACGTGAGGCTGTCGCGGACAGACTGCATATATTCTTTGCAGGCATGATAGTCGGCGGTTTCCGCGTCATTTAAAGCGCCGTCGTCAAGATCTGGGATCGAGAGGATATAGGTGTAACCATCGTTGGTTCCCAATACCTCGGCGGGTGTGAAAGAGGTGAAATCCTCTGGTTTAGCGCCGCCTGCTTTGAGATTTTCGTATTGCGTGGTCTCGACCATGACCACTTCCATCAGGCAGCGGATGGAGGACCCGATTTTATCAAGGTATTCCATCACAAGCTCTTGTGTCAGCGCTGTGGAATCCATGGAATTGATTTCTTTTAAGAGGGCGATCGAGGTCGGGCTGTAGTAGAAGATGCCGATGTTTTTGTAGCCTTTTGCGTTTTCACTGGCAGTTTCCAATGTGACACCCTTATCAATATAGTCCTGTGCAATAGAGAAGATAAGCCCGCGCTCCCTGACATGGGTGACGACTGCGCCGCTTTCGGAGCCCGCAGGGGGCGAGGGGGCAATAGAATCGGAATTTTGCGCTGGGGTCTGGGCAGTGCACCCCATTAGCGTGAGTAAGATTAAGAGTAAGACGGTATAGCGTTTATTGATTTTCATCATAATCCTCCATGCCGCTCTTGGCGGTCCAAATTTGTTTATGGTCTTTGTGGCATTTGATGTTAAGGAACTGTTCAGAAATAGACAAGTCAAGATGCACAGGTTATTTTTGAACAGGTCCTAAGGAAGTAAACCCGAGTCGGATTGCCTGTTTCGGGCAGCTGGCAGCGCAGGCGCCGCAGCGGATACACTCGGCAGAATTTGGTGCAGTCGTCGGGTCAACGTCCATCTTGCAAGTGTGGGCACACTGACCGCATTTGATACACGATTGCCGATCCACTTCCAGATGATAGATGCTGATCTTGTTGAGCAGCCCGTAGATGGCGCCCAGCGGGCAGAGCGTCTTGCAGAAAAATCGGAAGATAAAAACACACGCGAGGATGGTCAGGATTAAAATACTTATTTTCAGCCCAAAAAGAAAACCTGTCGCTGTCCGAAGTTCCGGGTGTGCGGCGGTCATCGGAATGCCGCCAAACAGTGTGCCGGACGGGCAGATATATTGACAGAACGCCGGTTTTCCCATGCCCATATAATTTGTGGCAGCGATGGGCAGCACAAACACAAATACGACCAGAATCCCGTATTTCATATAGGTAAATAGTTTTCGCAGTCTGTATTTGCGGGAGGGGATTTTATACAGTAATTCCTGCACCAGACCAAACGGGCAAAGCCAGCCGCAGACAAATCTGCCAAGCAGCACCCCGACTGCGAGCAGAAATCCGACCACATAAAAGCTGAAATTGTACTGCATGGAGCCGGCGACCGCCTGCATGGCGCCAATGGGGCAGGCGAGCGTGGCAGCCGGGCAGGAGTAACAGTTCAGACCGGGATTGCAGAACTGTTTCCATTTTCCAGTATAAAGTTTTCCGCCGGCAAAATTTCCAATATGAGAGTTGGTAAATCCAAAGGCGGCTATTTGTATCAGTTTTCGTTTTACGGCGTTGTTCATGTCGATCACCCTAATCCAATGCATTCCAGGCAGATATTGACTGCCTTGTTCCAGACGGTTTCCAGTTCCCCGCGGCTTACGCCGTGTGCAATCATTAGTGCGGATATTAGCAGAACGGTACATTGGAGAAGTGTTCTTTTTTTGTATTTCAGTGGCTGCATGGTTGTCATGGATTCCTTTCAGGCATTTTCGTTGTTCTCAGACCATTTTAACATGGAAAATGGATTTTGTGTAGGTGTTGTTGTGATTTGTTATTTTTTCCATGCTGTCTGGCGCACAAAAAACGATAGCTGTTATTGGGTATGCCGCATCGTGTTCCGACAGCCCCTTTTGTAGTAATATTGATTATAACTATTCTTGCTGCTTGCCGATACGTACTATCTTTTTTATAATGAGGTAAATGAAGGATGAGGAGGATGTATTTATGACCAAAATAATTTCAAGAAACTTTCGCGTTTTATGTGATTTTATGGATGTCTATCAATTTATGATTGATCTATATGAAAGAGATTGGAGAAATGGTGTTCCTGCTCCGTTTTTGGAGTATGCGCTTTCCAGTGATTGGATGGATAAGTCCTTGGTACACCGCTGGAAACTCTGGGAGGATAATGGACGTATCGTGGGTCTTGTTTTTTACGAAAATCCTGTAAATGATGTGTATTTCAGTCTGCGTCCGGGCTATGAGAAATTGGCGGATGAGATGGTTGCGTATGCGGTTTCATTTATGCCGCGTGTGGATGGTCAGCTCAGGTTTGTGATTTTTGGTGGGCAAACTGCGGTGAAAGAAGCAGCCGCGAAAGTTGGTTTTCAACAATCTTCAGGCTATGTAGAGAAAGTATTCGATTTTGAACAATCACTTAATTATCCGTTGCCGGATGGCTTTCATTTTGTGGAGGCTAAAAAGCTTTCCGTGGAAAAAATAGCGGAATGCTGTTGGAAAGGTTTTGACCACGAAAAAGAGGAAGGTCCTTGGAATGGAGATGCTGAACATGGGTATTACATATTAATGGCACCCCACATGCATCCAGAGGATGCGATTGCCATTGAAAACGATGAGGGGGAGTATGTCTGTTATGCAGGTATGTGGTGGACGCCGGAAAATCATCTTGCTTATATGGAACCACTCTGTACGATTCCAGAATATCGAAAGAAAGGCTTGGCGGCAGCGGCACTTTCAGCGCATTACCACAGGCTTAAACCCTTAGGCGCAACGCATATGACTGGCGGTGGGAATGCATTTTATGAAAAGATCGGTTTCAAGCCTATGGTTCATTGGACTTTCTGGGAGAAAAAACCGAATTAAAGGGATATGGTTGTAGTGGTATGCAATTTACGATAGTTTGATATGGAAATAGACAAGAACCCTGTGTTATACTAATCATAAAGGTTGTATATTTTTATGAGGAAAGGGAGGATTTTATGTGCATATCAAAGAGGTTGTTTACCTGTGAGAGAGACGGTTTGACCATTCGGGGAATGATGTATTTTCCGGAACATTTTGATGAGAGCCGGCGCTATCCGGCTGTCATTGCCAGTCATGGTTTTCTGTGCAGCTATACAAATATGGAAAACTGGTGCAGGGATTTTGCGAAAATCGGCTATGTGGCGTTTTGCTTCAGCTTTTGCGGCGGCGGGAGCCTGGCTTTGGGCAAAGCTTTAAAAAGTGATGGAGAGAGTACGAAAATGTCTGTATTGACAGAGGTAGAGGACTTGTTAACCGTCAAAAATTTTGCCGGTCAGCATCCATTTGTGGACATGGAAAATTTGATTTTGCTGGGGGAAAGCCAAGGGGGGTTTGTGTCTGGACTAGCGGCGGCGCGATGCGGTGCGGAAGTCAAAAAGCTGGTGATGATCTTTCCGGCGCTCTGCATACCGGATCATGCGCGTCAGGGACGTCTGGGCGGTTCCAGTTATCCGGTGGACAATGTGCCTGAAATACTGGATTGCGGACAATCTCTGCTGGGCAGGGCATTTCATGAGGAAGCTGCGAAGATGGACGCCTATTTGGCGCTGTCTGCTTATGAAGGACCCGTTCTTATTTTGCAAGGCTTGGCGGATGATATCGTCAATTATTCTTATGCGATTCGTGCAAAGGAGAATTATAAAGCAGGGCAGTGTCATCTGCAGCTTGTGCGGAACATGGGACATGGATTACCGGAAAGCCTGTATCACAGCGCATTTGATTCTGTGCGGCAGTTTTTGGCAGACAGGCAGGAAGTGCTGACGATTCGCATTATTCTGACACACCATGAGACCCAGACGGAGAGCGGTGTGCGTGTGGACAAACTCTTTTTCACGGGGTGGTGTGAGACCAAGTATTTTCAGGGAATCGTATTGCCGGATGGGTGCGATGTGCGGCGTCACGAAGCCAACGGGGAAGTGAACATTCGTGCGGAGTACACCTTGGAGGGAGTGGACCAAAGCAAAAAGCAGTGCAGGATTCACATTGTCAACCAGCGGGGAGAACTGGATTGGAAACCGGTGGTAACAACGGACAGCTCGGAATTGGCATGGCTGAATGACGCGGATTTGACGGCAGTCGTCGAGGAAGGCGAAGGGGGACCGACGATTCGAATCTATTGTGCAGGCGCCGCAGAATTTCAGACAAATATTACAAAGGATTAGAATGTTAAAGAAAAGGCGATATTTACACGTTGGATGAGGTTTGAACGGAAGGAAATAAAGTTTCATGTGTTTCGAAAAAACAAACTATTTTGTCGAAGGTCTGCAGGGTGCAGGCAAATCGACACTGGTACAGAAGCTGTCAGACAGATTAAACGATTCTCAGGTTTTTCGTGAGGGAGACTACTCCCCTGTCGAACTGGCGTGGTGTGCCTATGTCACACAGGAGCAGTATGAGCATATATTGGCGCGCTATCCCATGATTGAGGCGCAGATTCGGGAGAAAACCGTGACAGAAGGCAGGTATAAAATTATCTGTTACACGCAGATTTTGACCGATCTTCCCAATTTTCATAAAACGTTGGAAACCTATGAAATCTACAATGGCAATCTGGAACAAGCGTCTTTTGAAAGCGTCATATTAGAACGTTTTGAAAAATGGAATGGGTCAGGACAGATTTTTGAGTGTTCCATTTTTCAGAATATCATAGAAAACCAGATCTTGTATTTGATGATGACGGATGAGGAAATCTTTGATTTTTACAAAAGACTAAAGCGCGTCCTTGCAGGCAAGCCATATCATATTATATATTTGGATGTGGAGGATATTGCGGGCACGATTGATGTGATTCGAAAAGAGCGGTCCGATGAGAACGGAAATGAGATGTGGTTTCCGCTGATGATGCAGTACCTTCAGACTTCTCCCTATGGAAAAGAACACCGGCTGACGGATTTGGATGGTCTGCTTGCACACCTCGCGCATCGACGCGCATTGGAACGCCGGCTTCTCAACGAACTTTTTGAGGAGAACAGCACCATCCTGAAATCAAAAAACGATGCGTTGGCTCCATGGATAGCGTCGCTAGGTTCTCGCCATTCAGATAATCCAAACGGCTTTTGATGATTTTTATTGCTTGACGCATAAGGGGCTGTCGGAACATGCAGTTTGTCCGCAATACATTGTTGTTCGCATAAACGGTTCAAACAATATATTGGGCAAATCGCATCTTTTCCGACAGCCCCGTTTGGCAGAATTTATAACTGGAATTTCCCCGTTGCATCATTGAGTCTGCCCACAATTCCGTTTGCATCCTGCAAGGAGGTGTTGACGGAATCTGAAATCTGCACAACTTCCATCACACGGTCTGCAATGTTGGCTGTTCCCTGGGCGCTTTCCTGTGCAGCCTGCGCAATCCCGTTCAGGGAGTCCGTGATGTTGCTGATGGATGCGAGAAGCTCCTCAGAAATCGCGCTGAAGTCGGTGACGAGGGAATCAATCTCGCCGGCATCCTTATTGTAGTCGTTCGCGATCGTCTCAAACATACCGATGCTTTCCATAACTTGTGTGTCGATAAATGTTAAGAGCTGTTCTGCATCTGCTGCGAGCGTTCCAACGGAATCGTTGACCTGTTCGGTCACTTTCTTGATATTTTCAGTGCTGCTTTGGGACTGTTCTGCGAGCTTGCGGATCTCGTCAGCGACAACTGCAAAGCCTTTTCCGGCTTCCCCGGCTCTGGCAGCCTCAATGCTGGCATTCAGCGACAGGAGATTGGTCTGCGAGGTAATCTCCATGATGGACTCTGCGAGCGTCGATATTTCGGATACCACCTTGACCTTTGCCAAAGCTTCCTGCAGACTGCCCTCAATCGCCGTTTTCTGTTGTATCAGGCTGTTTTTGCTCTCGCCTGCCGCGCTCTTGGCGCCGACCGCTTTCTTGTGAATGATCTCAGCACGCCCGGCGCCCTCCTGTGCGCGCTCCGCAATATTTCTTGCTGCGTACTCGATTTCTTTTGTCATCTCATTGATGCTTCCGGCAGAGGAAGCAGTCGCATCCATAGAGGCTGAGAGCTGTGTGGTTGTCGAGGAGACATCTTCCACTTTGGTATTCAGATGCACCATATTTTCTGAGATACCGTTGACGCTCTTCGTGGTCAGCGTCGTCTCCTCTTTGACATCGTGAATCAGCCCGCCGATATTGACACGCATTTTTTCAAGAATATTTGAAAGTCTGCCGAAATCATCCCGGCGCTTTAAGGTTCTCCCGTCTATTTTGACGGAGAAATCACCGCCGGACATACTGTGGAGGATATCGCCGACTTGGTGTAAAGGTTTTGTGATGTTGATAATGGTGCTCACAAGACATAAAATAATAACAATTGCAAATACGATACACACGGTGATAAATGCTTTTATTTTCTGATTGGTATATGTGTGTGCCGTCTCTTTGGAGGCGTTAATCTGCGCATCAATGTTGTCGATGTAGTTTCCGGTGCCGACAACCCAGTCAAACGGCTCAAAATACTCCGTGTATGCACGCTTGGGCAGGGGCTCGGTTCCGCCTTCTTTCGGGTATTGGTAATCGCAGTAATAGCTTCCCTGTGCAGCCGCGCCTTCAATGAAATCTTTTACCATTCGAAAACCAGTCACATCTTCTGTACCCAGACGGTTTGTGCCCTCGATGTCATTTCCCAGCAGGACGACATTGGTTCCATCAGACAGGTCTACCCAGAAATAGCCGTCTGTGCCATACCGCAGCGCCCGAACCTTGTCGGCAGCTTGTTTCATGCCCTCCTCTTTGGTATAGGTCCCTGCGTCAATTTCCGCCTGATAGGTTTTTAACAGGGAAATGACCTGCGCAACCTGCTGCTTAATACTGTCGTCGTAATCCTTTCGGATATTGTCCTCCTCCTCCTGCAGGATGCGCTCGTCGATGGACCGCATACTGCTCACAGAGAACTCGATACTGAATAACATAAAGATAACGACCATAACGCCGATAATTGTCATTTTCAGTTTCACACTTAGATTTTTCATTCGTACATTTCTCCCTTCCCAACGATGGTGTCTAATCTGAGTCTCATTTGTATGAGCTTCTAAACGTTATTATAGCACGATAGGAGACTTTGGTAAAGGAAAATGTATATTTTGCACAAAATAATACGAAAAAAAGCTAATTTTTATATAAAAATACCAAAAAATTAGCTTGAAGCTCTTAAAAACAAGTTGAAAAACGTTTTCGGTGCTTGATTTTTGAGAACGAGTATGTATACTGAAAC
>CAMWJQ010000115.1 GCA_947174615.1 uncultured Lachnospiraceae bacterium | reverse complement strand
ATATTTGATTCTGATATTGTCATATAGTTCTCCTTGTGTAAATAGTACATAAGGCTTTACTGATTTCAGCAAAGCCTTACCCAATTGAAATTACTCAATTCTAACCAAGCAATAATAATGTTCCTCTACTCTGAATCTGAGTAGTTGATGTCTCAGCATTGTTTGCAACCTGAGTCCCATTTGCAGTCCCAATACTATGGCAATTATTGCATTTGCAAGCACACCAGCAAGTACATGAACAAGCGTATGCCATAAAAGTACCTGTTTCCATTGTATTCTTCTTACCAAGTTTCATTGTAATTTCCTCCTTTCTTATGTATTTATATAGTAAAAGCCATTGGCATTTCTATATCTTTTGATCAAAGCCATTTCTTTTCATCACATTATCAGCAATAACCATACCCGAATCAAATGGCATCTTTATATTTTCATCTAATCGCTGTTCTTCTAACTTCTCATCCTCTATTTTTCTTTCTTCTGCTTTCTTTTCCTCTCTTATCTTCTTTAATTTTTCCTTCAATTCTTCTCTTGCTTTTTCTGTTCCAGGTTCAACCTCATCTGTAACGCACGTTTCTGCTGTCATACTATCATATCCGTTTATCTTTATGCTACAACTTAATACCTTACACCCTCTTGCTGCTTGCGTAGACTTTATTTTTTCAACATTTTCAGGTATCAAAGATAGATTGTATTCCAACCATTCTGATGTCTTTTCATCTCCTAATGCCTTCGACAAAAGAGAACTGTTTATCTCAACAGAATACTCAGTGCTTTTCAAGCAATTATATTTTTGTGTTAGATAATTTCTATACTCACGAGTATTGCTGTACGTTTTTTCTGCCGATTGCTGTTCTGTTGCATTTTTTGCATTTTCGGAACCATCCTTTGGTTTTGTTTGAGTGTAGTAATTTGCATACATTGTATAATTATTTACACCTGTTATTGCCATAATCTTACCTCCCTAGATTACTAAAACTATTCAACTCGTCACCATATCTATATAATTAATTTCAATTCAGTTTATACAAATACAATAATTAATGCATTTGCAATCTAGATTAACTAATCGTTATCCAATCAGCATCAACCCACACGCCTTTTGTTTCATTCCATCGGCGATACTGTAACACACCATATATAGTTCTATATTTTCTAACAATTTCATCAGCCCTCGGCTCTACAGATTTATTCATACTCATAGTTTGATACGAACCAGTACATTCCGCTGCTCGAACATTTACAACAGGACTAAAGCACATTATTGAAAAAACGATTAAAATAAAGACTTTGTATTTCATACTAATTCCCTCCAATTAACTTACATAACAGTTTTGCATTTTCAGTCGAAACTCAATATTACTAGCATTTACTTTTCACTTTTTTCTACTATAATAAAACCATCGCCTATCATCATTTTAGCTACTTCCTCATCTATAGGAATATCTACATTATTACTATGAAAAAAATAAGTACCATTTTTCATTTTTATCAAATATGAATTATGGATATCAACCTCATGGGCATCCTGTACTGTTTCAATATCTGATTTCGGCACATCATATCTAGTCTGAAAAACGAAAGAGTAGGATATCAAAAGCAAACAGATAGAAATAACCCATGCAAGAATATTCCCTCTCTTTACTAAAACTCGCCTTTCATTTGCAACCAGTTGAAAACGCTCAAGGAGAAGCTTTGGATTATCATAGCGAAGCCCTACAGAATTTCTGGTTTTAAGACTGTCCCTGTATTCACTTAGTATAACCGCCAGATAATCGCCTTTTAACTGATGATCCAGTTCCTTTACTGCCGTCATGTCACACCGGATTTCCAGACTCTGGCTCAAATCCTTTTTTAGTAAATATACACATGGATTCCACCAATAGAGTGCACATAATATGTTAATCAGATTTTTTACCAGGATATCATGATTTAACAGATGGGAACACTCGTGAAGAAGTATAAATCTCAGTTGCTCCTCTGTATACGGTTTATCAGGTATTATAATCTTTTTTCGCAGTATGCCAAAGCAGCAGGGTGTCCTGACTGCAGCGGTCTGAATAATGTCCGGCTTCTTACTGCCATTCCATACCGCATCTACGATTTGTGCCGCGTTACTATTTCTTTGTACCGGCATTCCGCCAAAAAAGCGGGCAATTTTCACATACTGAATCACATAACGCAATATAATCAAAAATGTCCCCGCATACCAGAGCAAACATAACAGATCAAACACAGAGACATCATTTCCTATATTTCGTTCGACACAGGAAAAATAGTATATTCTGTTATAAAGTTCTCCGCCGAATATTATCTTTGTCCATGGAAATTCGACAGGAATGATCATTCGTATCATGCAAAACAAGTATAAGACAATCACACCTGACACACTGCAGATATCAATTAATTGATATTTTGTTCTCAGCACATAGAAAATCAAAATCAGAATACTGCTCCACAATACTGTCATCCAGACAGAAAAAAATGTAATATGCATGTGTTTCCCTTATTGATCTCTGTGCTGCTCTGACTTGAGGGAAGCAATGACTTCTTCCAGCTTAGCAATCACTTCTGCATCCTTTTCTCTCGGATTTTTTCTGCTTACGCCAATCAATGCGGCCGTAATATCTGCCAGAGAGTTTGCATTGATCCCCCTGTTCATAAGAACAGACGAATAGTATTCCTCTTTGGTGAGAGAAGGCGTAAGCTTCCTCGCATATGTTTTTACAGTCTTTTCAAGTCCTGCCACTTCAAGATAGCCGTTATCTGACAAAGACTGCACTGTCCTGCATAGAGTGATATTCGTCCAGCCTTCGGCTTCCAATTGTTTTGCCATCTCGCTTGCAGTTAAAGGTTTCTTGATTTCCCAAAGATAATTCATCAGTTCTTCTTCTCTTTTGTTTAAGATATCTTTCTTTTTCAACATCGTCCTCCTTGTTAAAACTTCAACATTAATTGGCTACATATATCATTTTGTGATATTTTATATATTATATCGTCTGATTATAAATTTTCTTAACAGCAAAATAATCTTTTATTACAGCATATTACAGGTTGAAAAAAGAAAATGCCATGACAAATCATTTCATAGCATTTTCTTTTTTAACTAGCGACATCGTTCCGTACTTTTTTTAAGCGGCTGATGTTTTGAATTATAATGTTGGCTTTGTTCTATGGCATATTCTAAACGCTGCTTTATGGCATATTCACGTTCCGCTTCATCAAGGGAGCTGGAAATATAGGACTTGGCTTCAGAGAACTGGTTATAATTAAATCTATCTTTATATACAGCCTGTAAATGTTCCTTTGCCTCTGAAACTATATCTGGACGGAGAACTTCCCTCTGAAATTTTAATTCAGCTTCTTCATCAAGTGTAACGTTATCCTTGAGGGAAAGGAATTCTTTTGTCTGCTCAGTTATTCTTGTCTCTAACATATTTTGTAAATCTTCCTGTTTTTTACGCTTTTCCTGATATTCAGGAATCTTTGAACACAATTCCTTAAAGGTTGTTTCGTCCTTATAGTATAAAAGCAGATTTGAAAGCTCTGATTTTAATTCTACCATATCCTCGGTTAATTCAGCAATCTCTTTTGAAAGATTCTTTAGTCTTAAAAGATTCACCGTTACTTTTCACACCCACGCCAGATTTAGGCATAGCAATACGCCGATGCTACAATGTTAAGCTGTAGCATCGGTTTTACCTTCTAATTTCGGAGGACGTTCGCGGTCATATATTTCTGCGATTTTCTGATATACATTTTCTTCATTTGCGCGCAGCAGGTATACAATGCTTAAGCCGTCACAAATATAGCACAGGTCTTCCATACTGCGCAGGGTAACTGCCTGTTTCTGATCAGATAATATTCTTGTTGACGTTCACAAGCGTTGTGTGATATATTTTTGTTAATAAATTTGAAAGATCTATTTGTGCCTTGAGCAAAGCGGAAGGATGATAGGATTCATAAAATTAACCAAACGTGAACTTGCCGTTAAAGCGCTTGCCCGCACTTTCCAGCCAACCGTAAAATCTGAAGATATTGAGATTGATGTGATACAAAATCTGTTTCAGAATCTGCTGGGAAAAAATATTGCCGCTTCTCATTTAATCGCTGTATTTCTTCCGGCGGAAAACGATCCAAAAGCATTAGAAGAACTAACACCCTGCGTTGAACTGCATTCTGCTGGAACAAAATGGGTATATGCAGAGATAAATGGTCAAATATACCGGCGGCTTTACGATATAACAAATCAATGCTGGATCGGCGACCGGGAATTATGCCCTTAAATGAACCTGTTGAATAGCCAAGTCAAAATGTGCCAGTTGTTATTTTACAATTTCTAAATTCACCGCCAAAAAAATTATTTATTATAAGCATATATTGATAAAGCGAGGACTGCGTATGTTACGAAATAAAGATATCCTGGAATTAAAAAGGCGCTTCAAGAAAGAGAACTGCACCATCACCAGAATGTGCGGCTGCTACGTGGACGCCAACAAAAATAAGGTGGTCGAACTAAACGAAACCTTTCTCAATCTGGAGGATGAGGAATTTTTCAAATATCTCGAGATCGCGAAGAAAACGCTTTCCGGCACGATCGGAAACAACCTGCTCGAGCTGCATTTTGCCAGCGAGGAGGAGGAACCCGGCGGAAAGCAGCAGTATCTGTTGGGACTGCGCGAGAGCGGGCTGAAGAACCCGGAATTATTAGAACATCTGTATGACCGGATCATTGAACATTACGACTATGTGGGCAACTATCTGATCTTGGTTTTTCACGATGCATATGATGTCATCACCAAGACGAACGACGATCTGAAACTCGACGAGTCCGAGGAAGTCTTTACCTATCTGCTGTGCGCCATCTGCCCGGTCAATCTGTCCAAACCCGGGCTTGGCTACCGCGCCGATTTAAACCGCATTGGCATCCGCATACAGGACTGGGTCGTTGCCGCGCCTGACGTCGGCTTCCTGTTCCCTTCCTTTTTGGACCGCTCGGCAGACATCCATTCCCTTACATACTATGTGCGCGACGCCAAGGATTCTCACCGCGATTTTATCGAAGCTGCACTTGGCTGCGGCGCGAAGCGGACTGCCACGGAGGAGCACAACGCGTTCAGCAGTATTGTAAAAACTGCGATTGCCCCCATTATCGAAAACAGTGATGAAATGCTCATCAACATTCAGGAGAAATTAAACGACATTGCCGAGGAGCACGAGGCGGCGATGGAGGATCTGGTGATCGTGGAGCCGGAAGAATTTACACTCACGACCGAAATCATCAAAGAAGTATTGGCTGACAGCAAGATTCCAGATGCCGCCGTGATGCAGATTCAGGACCACTTCACAGAAGAGTTTCACGACAAACCGCCTGTCGTGCGCAATCTGGTCAACGAGAAAGCGATCGAGAAAAATAACAAAGAAAAGAAGGAAATCAAACTTCTTGAGGAAGTTGCCTCTCTAAGACAAGAGCTCAAGGACACCCGGCAGGAAAATGAGGAAAAAACGGAACAGATCGAGACGCTTGTCAAGATGGAAGCGCCGCTTGACCCTGAGGAGGCGAAAAACTGGGCGGAAGTCTTTCTGCGCATGAAGCCTGAGAAGGCGGAGCAGGTGAAATACGAAACCATTGACGGGCAGAAGTATCTCATGATTCCTATGGATGAGGAGGAACATGTGAATTTGAACGGAGTAGAGCGATAGGACAGAAATAGAGCTGTGGGTTGGCTATTTCCCCACAGCTCCTTTATGCACTACAATCTTATTTGCCGCTCGAAGCGCTGTTTTCTACAGTACTATACAACTGCTTCTACGATCGTTTTGTTCCCAATTGTAATTTCTTTCACGCCTGCCTCTTTATTTTTGTTAAAATTAAAGCTCAGCAGATAGCCTTTGTCCTTATGATAATAGTCCAGATAGTCCGCAAGCTGTTTTTCGCCCCGTTCATTGTATTCGCTGCCATGCCAGATTTTCAATTCGATAATAAACTGCTCGCCAAGGTAATCCACGATAATGTCCGTGCGCCTTGCATCCCTTGTCTGTGCCTCAATGTAATAATTTCCCGTGCCGTTGATTATCGGTTTTAAATACAGCAGGAAAAATTTGCGCCCGTGCGCTTCTATAAATTTCTCTGTGCTGCCGCCATAAATCTCCTTAAAATGCAATACAAATTTTTCCAGTATCAGCTTCATGTTAAGCTTGCCTTCCTCAATATATTGATTTCTCACAATCTGACCGCAAAGAAACATTTCACTCCTTATTGATTCCTCCGCAATGAATAAATCCATCAGATACATCTCGAAAATGCGGTTTGCCACTGCAACATGACCATTTTCTTCCTTTAAAAATCCAAACATAAGCCCCAAATTGATGGATTTTACAGCGGGGCTGAATGATACTTTCCTTCCCTGATATAAAATTTGTTCTATCATTTCCCGCATATCCTTATATACATCCAGCTGCTTTACCATGCTGTCAAACAATGGAGTGTTTTCTTTTAATAGCATTTTGACAGCCCTTGCAATTCCTTCCTTCGTCCATGCCTCGCTTAAATCTTTAAAACCATCCTCATCCGGCAAGTATTCATCAATATATTTGCAGATTGATGACACAAGCACAGGATAACCAGACGTGTACTGGTAAATTTCTTCTGCTATCCTTTGAATGTCCATCCCTGTATGATAATCCGCCTCATATTCTTCCAGCATTGATGCAATCCGATCTGCAGAAAAACTCATGTCAATGTTAAATTTTGCGGCAATATTCCACGGGCTGTTGTACTGATGTTCCAATTCGGGGCGCAGTTTTAGTTTCAGATTTTTGATATCGTAAACTCCCGCCAGTACTACGGACTGAAAAATCGGTGTTTCGTCACGATTTAAATAATATTTTCTAAGAAGAGCCAAAAACTCTATAAAAACCTGATTATTGCTGGCGCTGTCAACTTCGTCTATCATTAGAATAATCGGGCGTGGACTGTTTTCACACAAACAGCTGAGACAGTCAAATAAATCGTTTAAACTGCTGTCTTTTTTTTCAGTAAATTCTGCCACTGGTTCAAGCAGCGCTCTTGAATCACTTAATCCGCTGGTTTTAAACGACCTCGTAAACACTTTCGCAAATGCACGCGTAAAGGTTGATTCATCTGCAAAATTTCCCGTGCTCAGTTCCTGGAAATCCAGCGATGCAACAAGATATTCATTTGATAAATACCTTTTTAAAGCTCTTAATGTCGTTGTCTTACCATATTGGCGCCCCCTGTTGATGACAAAATAGCTGCCGTAATCTACATAATTTTCTTTAATCTTTTTCAGTCTGTCGTCAAGCCGTATCATATAATGCCTGTCCGGACTACAGGACCCTGTTACGTTAAATCTGCGTCTCATTCTCTATAACCTCCTGCAAAACAATGCCTCCCGTATAATCCTATTATACGAGAGGCGCAGTAAATTAACAAGAAAAACTATGCTACTGATATATTTTAAGCGGCAGCGAAAGCGGCTTTTGGACTATAACAATTTCTCCCATGTCATTGAGAACGGACAGTATTTCCTGATCCGCTGCAACGACAAAAAGACGGAAGGGATCGCTGGTGTCAGGAAAATGCTTACCGTGATATCAAGCGCCCGCTGTGTCTTAAGGCGCTTCACTCGAAGAAATCTCCTCCTGACAATTTTAATACTTCGTCCGAAACACTTCTGTGACAGACTTGCGTTTATCCCTGCAAATTCTCATCATAAAAACGCACAAAATTCTCAAACAATTCCATATCTAACGCATTACACCACTTATCCCGGTCAAGATGGCTGTGAATATAATCCGCTTTATCCGCTGCAAATCGTTCCTTGTTTTCAGCGGCATTGTAGTCATAATCCAGCGTTTCAAGCCACTTGTCAAACGCTGCATTCCACTCATTGATATAGGTCCTGTCATGATAAACATAGTTATGTCCTTTATCCTCAAATCGTATAAAACGGAAACGGGAATCATTCTTGTATTTTTCATAATAGATGTCGTAACCATACTCCGTCGGGACAACACTGTCATCAGCGCTGTGTACAATCATGACAGCCGCCTTGGCCGCTGCAAAACCGTCCATCGCAGTGCTGGAAGCATAGCTGCCATATTTTATGCGCTCATGCAGCTTCACAAACGGCAGTATCACATAAATCCCGTCCCCTGCCTGCTTTTTCCCCTCTGATTCAAACATATCTGATGAACTGTTAAAGCCGGAACACGCTATAACAGCATTCACTTCAGGGTGATATGTCAGAACACTGCAAACGCTGTATCCGCCCCAGCTGTGCCCAAACAAACCGATCGGCAGATCGGGAAAATTTCCGCTTTCCTCCACGAAAGATATTGCGTAATCAAGGTCTATCACGCCCTGCGGCAGTCCGCCAACCCCGTCTCCTCCACTTTCGTCATTTCCTGTAGCGTCATAAGCGAAAACATAGTACCCGTGATGTGCAAAATAATTCGCACAGTCCATATAAGAATTGTGCCCGCCTCCGCCCAAACCGTGTGCCATTACAATTATGCCGTGCTGATTTTCCCCTGAATGGTACATGTATCCCGTCAGTGTCTGTCCCTTATCCGAAGAAAATTCATACTGTGTACGCTGCAATCCATCAAAATCATCAATATACAGCATTAGCGGCTCATAGCTTTCAAAGCGCTTATTAAAATTCTCGTCGTATATCATTACGGAGAGCGCCCAGTCTCCGGCAAGGATCAGTACCGCCACAATGCATAGTGTAACAATAAAAATCTTTCTCTTCTTTGTTTTTTTCATTGAACGATCTCCAATTATCCAAGTACAAACTTACCCATTCATTTCTTCTACTATTTTTTGGGGTTTTATTGTCATCTCAACCCATGCGGGCGCAAATCCGCTTTTCATCGCATTTCTTGAAGAACGGATATTCGACCATGTGCAGCAATAAAAGGGCACCTTTCCCCTTTCTAAGATTTCCATTGCCAGATTGCTCGTAAGTGCCGAAGCAATCCCCTGTCTGCGGTACTCCGGAAGTACATCAATACCGATTTGCCACATACTGTCACAATCTGCAGAGCATCCGGCTAAACCAATCAATTGATTGCCATCATAAGCCCCGATCCCTAAAACGTCCAATTCTTTTCTGGCATTGCACAGGGCATTGCTCCATTCCGGCACATAGAGGTTTCTAAAATCTGTTTGATTTAAAATCCGCATCTCGTAATTACAAGGCAAGCGTCCCATTCGTCCCATATCGGGCAGAAAATATTCTGCCATAAAACAAATCCTTTGCCCCATTTTGCTCATGCGTTCATCCAGCCAATGCATATTGGGCGTTTCAAAACAATGATAAAACTCATATTTTTGTATATATTCTTCAACAATACTTCGATACGCATCTTTTACGGAAACCACAAGATTATTTCCATATGAGACAAAATTGCAGGCTATTGGTTCCTTATAATATTTTTTGGCAGAGGCGCCAATCTCGGATTGAACAATAATATTTGCCGATTCAAGAAAGTCTGTCTGACTGCAATTGAGATCGAATGCGGACTGTTTCATTGCAATCTGTAAAATATCCTGATTTGTATACTTGTTCATCGAACACTGCTCCTTCATTCGCTTAATTTTTCCACCCGATCGCTTCCATATAAAAGTCCACAATATCCGCAAATAACTCGTCATTCAGCCGCGATGTCAGTGTCTTATCTATGGTGTCATTCCACGCTTTCTGGACTTCCTCCGGAACCTCATCTTCGTACTGTTCGAGCATCCGATCATACTCCGCATCCAGCTTTTCCATATAACTCATGCGCTCCTCGCTGTAATCCATCATGAGGTCGCCATGCTTCCTGCCCTCAAGGAGCACATATTTCACATCGGTTCTCGTAATTTTGTCGCGGTTGCTGTAAATGCACGGTCCGTCAAATCCCACAAAATTGTCCTGGTCGCCCTGGATAATCATAACCGCCGTGTTAACCGCATGGTTGATTCCATCCGCCGCGGTGAGGTTCATCT
>CAMWJQ010000114.1 GCA_947174615.1 uncultured Lachnospiraceae bacterium | reverse complement strand
TTGCTCTGAGATTGGTATAATAGACAGGTATAATGCCAAGGTCAATATGCCATCGGGTTCGAGAATGGTTATCCTCATCAGAAATATTGATGAGTTCAAGAAACATGAGCTGTGGAAAGCGGAACAGTTTCAAAAGGAACTCGAGATGAATAAGCTTTTGGCAGAGAAAAGCAAGGATTTGGAGAAGGCGCTGATGCAGGCGGAGAGCGCCAATAATGCAAAGAGTAAATTCTTGTCTACGATGTCGCATGATCTTCGGACGCCGATGAATGTTATCCTTGGAATGGCATATTTGGCAAAAAAGCACATAGAGGATGCGGCGGAGGTGGACAGGTGTCTCGATACGATACTTTTGTCGTCACAAAATATGCTTGCTCTGATCAATGACGTGCTCGACATGAATAAAATCGAGAGTGGAGTTATTGAGGTGCGGGAGAAATCAGGAGATCTGGTAAAGCTGATAGAAGATTTGGAAATCTTAATCCGTAACAGGTGTGAGGAAAACCAACAGATTTTTGCGGTTGACTGCAGCAGGCTTGTTCATCGGCATCTGTGTATGGACGAGCTTAGGGTGCGTCAGGTTATCACAAATCTTCTTTCAAATGCGGTGAAGTATACGCCGGCATATGGCAGAATCAGTATGGAAGTAATAGAGCAGACTGGCATAGACGAATCACAGTGTCAGATTATATTTATTATTAGAGATAATGGAATCGGCATGAGCGGTGATTTCGTAAAGCGTGCCTTTGAACCCTTTGAGCGTGAAATGACAGATATGTCTGAACGGATAGAGGGCACAGGACTGGGTATGTCGATTACCAAGAATCTTGTAGAGCTTATGAAAGGGACGATAGAGATCGACAGCATGGTAGATGCAGGAACGAAGATCACCGTTAGGATTCCGTTTATCATCTGTGATGAGGTGGTAACAGACAGAGAAACTGATTTTGCAGTGCCTCAAGGCAAATATCCCGGAAAACGCATTCTAATTGTTGAAGATAAGCATATTAATCTGGAAATTGTCAAAGGATTTTTAGAGGATTCAGAGCTGTATATAGATGAAGCCAGGAATGGCAGGGAAGCGGTAGCGAAAATAAGAGATGCAGAAGAAGGAACCTATGATCTGATCTTTATGGATATCACGATGCCGGTCATGCGGGGAGATGAGGCAGCTATGCAGATTAGGAAGATAGATAGGAACGACTGTAGGACGGTGCCCATTATAGCCATGACTGCAAATGCGATGGAGAGCGACGTCCAGAATTCTTATAAGTGTGGTATGAATGGTCATATCTCCAAGCCAATTGAGCCGGAGGAGGTATACAGATGTCTGAACAAATGGCTGAGGGAATAAAATGCGCGCTGTGTCCGAGACAGTGCCATGTAGACAGAGACCGTCATAAGGGATACTGCGGTGAGAGCAGACAAGTGCGGGTGGCAAGGGCATCGCTGCATATGTGGGAGGAACCCTGTATCAGCGGGAGCAGAGGATCGGGAACCGTTTTTTTCTCAGGCTGCCCGCTGAGATGTGTATTTTGCCAGAACAGGAAGATCGCGCTGGGTGACAAGGGAAGGATGCTTCGCAAGGAGCAGCTCTCGGAATTGTTTTTGATGATGCAGAGCAAGGGGGCGCATAATATCAATCTGGTGACGCCAACCCATTTTGTCCCGCAGATTATAGAAGCCTTAAAACGTGCTAAGAACAGGGGATTATCCATTCCGATAGTGTACAATACGGCGGGGTATGAATCTGTCGAAACGCTGCGCATGTTAGATGGTTTTGTCGATATTTATCTGCCGGATTTCAAATTCTATAATGCAGAGCTGTCGGCGAAATATTCTCGGGCACCTGACTATTTTGCCTGTGCGTCCGACGCCGTCGAGGAGATGGTGCGTCAGACAGGATCGCTCGTATTTGACAGCGGACTCATGAAACGAGGGGTGATCGTCAGACATATGGTGATGCCGGGGCATGTCAAAGATGCCAAGGCAGTCATAAAATATCTGTATGAGAAGTACAGGGATGATATCTACATCAGTATCATGAATCAGTATACGCCACCTGATGATTTAGCAGATTATCCCGAAATCAGCAGGCGGGTGACAAGGAGGGAGTATGAAAAGGTTGTTGAGTATGCGATCGAATTAGGGGTTGAAAATGCGTTTGTACAGGAAGGAGGTACCGCGAAAGAAAGTTTTATCCCCGATTTTGATGAGGAATTGTATTTAAAGGAGGTAGTGAGATAATGTATCAGAATTATATATTTGATTTGTATGGCACACTGATTGATATTCACACGGATGAATCCAGCAAGAATTTTTTTAAGAAATATGTGAAGTGGCTTAGAAAGCAAGGGTTTTACTTTGACTGGAAACTTTTTTACAGGCTATATACAACGATAGAGCGCACGTATAGGGAATCAGCAGCGCAGTCCGGAAGGTATATCAAGCCGGAGATTCAGATCGAGAATGTTTTTTATGATGTATTTGCTGCAAATGGATATGATCTTACAGAGGAACAGACGAATTATCTCTGTGAGAGCTTTCGGCGGATTTCGTTGATTTATCTGTGTCTGTTTCCGGACACGATCGCATGTCTTGAGGGATTGAAGCGCGCTGGAAAGAAAATTTATCTGTTGTCGAATGCCCAGAGAAGCTTTACATGGCAGGAACTTGAGCTGACAGGACTTGTGCCGTATTTTGACGGTATACTGATTTCATCGGATGAGCATTGTATGAAGCCGGACCCTGAATTTTATAACATTTGTTGCGAGCGGTATCATCTGGACAAGGCACAGTCCATCATGATTGGAAATGAGTTAAAGTCGGATATGGCAGGCGCTAAGGCAGCGGGCATAGACGGATTTTATATCAACAGATATCCTGTTTTTCATGAGGAGTCCGATCCTTTGTATCGGTATGTATCTCCGAAGGGATCTCTCATGGAAGTGCTTGCTCAGACAGGTATTTCATGATGCTGAGTAGGGAAGATTTCTTATCACTTAATTTTGTAAAGAAGGAGGATTTCACAGGAAGCCATCAGGGGATGCGCTTTATGCTGCATCAGACAGAGGCAGATGACGAGAAAAAGCTTCAGGTATATCTGTGGGGGGAACCGTTTGGATTTGAGGCAACACCGGATGAACAGAAGATATCCAGAATGTTTGCATTTAGTGAGGATGGACTGGCTGAGGCGATTGACTGGATGAATGAGCAGTATGAAACGATAAAAGCATAATCCATAAAAAACAACCCACATGACGGTATGGGTTGTTTTTATCTTCTATATTTTATATCGATCTATATGCAAGCTTATGCCATCTGGTTTACAGCTTTGGATAAACGAGAAACTTTTCTGGAAGCATAATTCTTGTGGTATACGCCTTTTGTTGCAGCCTTATCAATGACGCTTGTAGCATTTATTAAAGCAGCAGCAGCGGCCTCCTTATCATTCGCTTCTACAGCTGTGTAAACCTTCTTGATTGCGGTCTTTACACCGGACTTAATAGCTTTATTTCTATCAGCCTTTGTTCTGTTGACTAAAATTCTCTTTTTCGCAGATTTGATGTTTGCCATGCTTGACACCTCCCATTTTCTCGATGTTATTATAATTTTTGTTTCCATGAAAGCCGGACACGGACGAACTGATGGAAACATACTTATATATTGTAATTTATGGAATCTGATATGTCAATACATATTCTTGAAAAAAATACAAAAAATACTCTATACAGGAAAGAACCATATAAAAAGGGGGATTTGGTATGCAGCAGTTTCAGATTCGGACAGACTTGGCATTGGAGGCTACAGAGAGTGTCAGAAGACAGGCATCAGGTCAGATGAGGGGAGTATCCATTGATGAGTATGATATTTTGGATGACGTTCATATCTCCAAGGTAATGATTTTGAGCAAAAATGCAGCAAAAAGCATGGGAAAGCCAATGGGAACCTATATCACACTGGAGGCGGCCTCGCTTCAGGAGAGCGATGAGGACTATCACAGAGAAATTTCTGAGGAGCTTGCAAGGCAGTTAAAGTGCGTTCTGCCAGAGATTGATAAGGAAGAGAAGTCTGTTATGGTGGTAGGGCTTGGGAATCGTGATGTCACAGCGGATTCTCTAGGACCATGTACCGTGGACAACCTTTTTATCACGAGGCATATCATACGGGAATATGGCAAGCAGGCGTACAGAGCTTCTAAGATGCATCAGATTAGTGCGTTGGTGCCAGGCGTCATGGCAAAGACCGGCATGGAGACCGCAGAAATTATAAAAGGAGTAATAAAAGAGACAACACCAGACATAGTTATAGTAATAGATGCGCTGGCAGCGAGAAGTACCAAAAGGTTGAACCGGACGGTGCAGATTACAGATACAGGCATTCATCCGGGATCGGGTGTCGGAAATCACAGAAATGCGTTGACCAAAGAAAGTCTTGGTGTGCCAGTCATAGCGATTGGGATTCCTATGGTAGTGGATGCTGGTACAATTGTCTCTGATGCGCTTGAGAAGCTGTCAGAGGAATATGATGGAGGAAAAGCGTCGCTTGATTATTTTAGGAATAGTACGGACACCCAGCTTCATAATATGTATGTAACAGCAAAAAATATTGATGAGACTACAAAAAGACTGAGCTTTACATTGTCAGAGGCAATCAATATCGCCCTAGACATGGAGCAGGAGGAGTAGGGTGTGAACATGAGCCATAAAATCAGGAAGCAGGGGATTTGGATTGTCATTTTCCTGCTGATTCTCACACATCTTATGATGCGTGCCATATATGATATAGAAAATAATATGGAAAACAATGCGTCGCTTAGTGAGAAGCTATACAGCGCGTCGATCAAGCAGGGAATCCGTCTCGCCAATCCCTATATGCTATATGTCAATGGCAGTGAGCAAAATGGACTGTACTATCAGTTTCTCAAAGGGATGCCTTTGGAGATGTGTCTGTTTCAGGCAGCGGAGGAGGAGAATCAGATGACAGCGTACCGACAGCCATCTGTGATTGAAGAGATGGCTGCCGCTGAAAACAGTATGGCTTATCAAAATCAACAGGGAGAGACGATCGGGACTGAAGTTCGGGATGATGCCTTTGACAATGAAAACAGTCTTGACGATAAAACAGACAATCAAGAATTAGAGCAGGCAGTACTGGCAGAAAATAACATGGCAGCAGGCGCTTTTGTGCCTGTGCAGGCGCCTGTTGCCAGATATGCGCCTCAGCAATTGACAGACCCGGCATTCATCAAGAGTTCGTTTTATGCAGTGGATCCGACCACGCAGATTCGGTCAGACCAACTTCAGTATAATACACTGATGGGGTTTGATGCAACCATGAAACAGGACAACAGCAATGTTCAGATCTTGGTGTATCATACACATTCTCAAGAAGCATACATAGATTCTACAGCGGGAGATTCATCGGAAAGCATCGTTGGCGTCGGTGAACATTTGTGTGACATTCTCCGGACACAATATGGATTTAACGTGCTGCATCATACAGGAGAGTATGATGTGGAGAGCAGGGATTATGCGTATTCTAATGCTATGGCAGGCTTGGACAAAGTACTTGCAGAGAATCCTTCCATAGAAGTGATGATTGACCTGCACAGAGATCAGACCAATGCAGACACCAAACTTGTCACAACTATACAGAACAGACCAACAGCGAGATTTATGTTCTTTAATGGTTTATGCTTTACAAATTCATTGGGAACACTTGAAAATCTGCCCAATCCCTATGTGCAGGATAATCTATCGTTTGCGTTTCAAATGCATCTGGCAGCAGAAGAGTACTATCCGGGACTCACGAGACGCATCTATCTAAAAGGGTATCGGTATAATCTGCATTTCCGACCCAAAAGTCTCCTCATCGAGCTGGGTTCACAGACAAATACACTTGAGGAGGCGATGAATGCCTGTGACCCACTGGCGCATATTCTCGCGATGGTGTTAAATGGGCAAAATAAAGAGTAGCTTCTTGTTTACTATTTATATAAAAAGATGGTATACTATAGATATAAAAAATTTGAAAGGAAGGATTTTTCTATGGCAGTAATACATTTGACCGAAGCAAATTTTGAGAAGGAGGTACTTGGTTCAGACATTCCAGTACTTGTTGATTTCTGGGCGCCTTGGTGCGGACCGTGCAAAATGCTGGCGCCAGTGATTGATGAGCTTGCACAGGAAGTCACAGACGTGAAGATCTGCAAGGTAAATACAGATGAGGCGGACACGCTTGCGCTCAAATACAAAGTGCGCTCGATCCCAACCTTGATTCTCTTTAAGGGCGGTGCGCCTGCAGCTACATCCATCGGTGTGAAGCAGAAGTCGGAAATTCTGGAATTTATCAAAGCATGATATGAAATGGATAAAAGGATTTAATATTTTTAAGGCGTTTAAGATAGCCCTGGCAGCGGTGCTGTCGATTCTGACAGCGAATCTGCTGGGGCTCAGCTATGCTATCACAGCAGGGATTATCACTGTTTTGAGCATCCAGAATACAAAGCGCGAAACGCTTCAGACTGCCAGAGATAGAGGACTGGCTTTTTTGTGTGCGCTGATTCTCGCTTTTTTGTGTTTTCGATGGCTGGACTTTAGCGTGATCGCATTTATTTTGTATCTCTTTCTTTTTGCCCTCTTATGTCTGAGCGCTGGATGGGGACAGGCGATTGCGATGGATTCTGTACTAATCTCACATTTTTTGACGGAACAGCGTTTTGACAGTGCGATAATCGTGAATGAACTTTTGGTATTTGCCGTCGGCACGTTTTATGGGATTTTGATTAATCTCCATCTAAGAAAAAAGGAGGTTGAATTTGACAGGCTCTCGAAGCAGGTTGACGATGAAATCAAGGGAATTATTCGCAGAATGGCAGAAAATATCAGACGGGAAGACAAATCAAACTATCATTCGGACTGTTTTGTGCGGCTTGAGGACAAGATCCATCTCGCCAAAGAATGTGCACTTAGAAATTGGAACAACACGCTCTGGAGCCAATCAGCATACGAGCTGGATTACATCAGAATGCGCGAAAACCAGAGCAGGGTTCTTAAAAATATCTATGATAGTATTATTCGAATCACGATGCTTCCGACACAGACGATGCAGGTCGCAGCCTTTTTTGAGGAGATCGAAGCACAGTACCATCGGGATAACAACGTGGAGGAATTACTGAAACTGCTGGAAAAAATGCTCTCTGACATGAAACTTGAAAATCTTCCGCAAAGCAGGGAGGAGTTTGAGGCGAGAGCGCTATTGTTCTATACTTTAATGCAGTTGGATGAATTTTTAACGCTAAAAAATAAGTTTGTTTCATCTTATCAGAATATTTTGTAAAAATTGTAGACAGGTAAATACAAATATGATATAATATTTCGAAATAAAAAAAGCTGTGAAGAGAAGAGTAGGTCGTTAGATACAATACAGAGAGTCTGTATGGGTGAGAGCAGACATGGAAGGAACGGTTGAAAATGGTCTCGGAGCTGCGCACCGAAGCATAGATATGCCAAGGCTGCGACGGGTGCACCCGTTAACGTGATAGACTATCGACGAATCATTTCTCGTCCGTAGTTGATAAGGTCCTTATCGTGAGATCAGGATGAATTTAGGGTGGTAACACGAAGCGATGCAGCTCTCGTCCCTGAAAAATATTTTTCAGAGAGGAGGGCTTTTTTAGTTTGTAATTGCGTCAATCGTATTATGATTACCATAAAGAAATGAGGGAATAAATATGAACAGAACAATTTTAATTGGAGGTGCATGGCCATATGCCAACGGTTCATTGCATATCGGACATATAGCGGCATTGCTGCCGGGAGATGTACTGGCAAGGTATCATCGCGCCTGTGGCGATCAGGTAGCTTACGTGTCGGGAAGTGACTGTCATGGAACCCCTGTGGCGATCCGTGCAAAAAAGGAAGGACGGACACCACAGGCGGTCAGTGATTCCTATCATGAAGAGTTTGTGAAGTGTTTTGAAAAACTTGGATTTAGTTATGATTGTTATACAAAGACATCCGATGAGGAGCACAAAAAGTTTGTACAGGAGTTTCATGCACGTCTGTATCAGCGCGATTTGGTGTATGAGAAGGAGACGCCGCAGGCATTTTGTCAACACTGTCAAAGTTTTCTGGCAGACAGGTTTGTCATCGGCATCTGCCCTAAGTGCAGGAAACAAACCAGAGGAGATCAGTGTGACGACTGTGGCGCCGTATTGGAGCCTGAAAATCTGCTAAACCCAGTCTGTGCAGTATGCAGCCACCCGGTGATATTCAAAAAATCCAGACATTTATATATTGCGATATCAAAAATGGAGAAGGAATTGAGATCGCTGGCTGCACAGGGGGGGTCATGGCGGAAAAACGCCGTGGCATTCACGAACCGCTACATTGAGGAAGGGCTGCGGGACAGGGCGCTGACAAGAGATTTAGATTGGGGAATCCCTGTCCCAAGAAGAGGCTACGAGAAAAAGACAATTTATATCTGGGCAGAGAATGGGGTGGGATATCTGTCTGCAAGCAGAAGTATTGCAAGGGAACGTGGGGTTGATGATAAGGTTTTGTGGGGAGATAGTGCAAAACACTATTATGTGCATGGCAAAGATAATATCCCCTTTCATACAATTATTCTGCCGGCGCTGCTCATAGCAAATGGAGGGGGATGGCATCTGCCGGATCAGATTGTATCCAGTGAATACATGACTCTAGAAGGCAGAAAAATTTCCACAAGCCAAAATTACGCAATCTGGGTCAAGGATCTTATAGAACGGTATGACCCTGACTCTATCCGATATTATTTTCTGGCAAATGGACCGGAGAAGAAGGATGCAGATTTTTCTTGGAGAGAGTATGTCAATAGTCATAACGGAGAACTGCTGGGCGCGTATGGAAATTTTGCAAACCGAACATTGACATTTATAAACAAGTATTGGAATGGAATTGTGCCTGATGTGCCAGCAGATGCAGACATCATGGAACGAATAAAGGATTTATATTGCAGAACAGGCAGTCTGATCGAGCGCGGGGCATTTAAGGACGCGCTGAATGGACTTTTTGAGTTTGTACGATGGGCAAATAAGTACTTTGATACATGTGCGCCATGGATAACACGTACTTCCGATGAAACCGCCTGCAAAATTACGCTATATCAATGTGTACAGATGATTGCAAATCTGGCAGTACTACTCAAACCGTTCTTGCCGTTCTCATCGGAAAAAATCTGTCGTTGGTTTCAGTTGAACAACGAATGGCAAATCCATCAGATTCATGGAGGATATCAATTACCCAATATACAAATCTTGTTTGAACGGATTGATAAAGATGTGATTGAAAAGGAAGTGGAGAAGCTGATTGTATAAAATATGACAATGCCAAAACACGCTCATCCGCTCTTAGGGACTGTTAGGCACCTTATAATGAAATCTTGCGCAAAATCTTGATTCTGGCTTGTCTAGGTCAGGAAATAACTTGTTTATTTGACGTAGAATAAATGTTCATCTGCAAAGAAGACAATCGCAGGTGTAGGAGGCAAAGGCATAAAGGGCAATGCCTTACGTCAAGGTTGTCTGATACCGCAGATGGGCATTTAGGCAAGTCAAATGGATGGTATAAGTTTATACCATGGTATAAGTTTATACCATGGTTATTTCTGAACAGTTCCTTAGTGACGGCTTTGGGATAGCGCGTTTTGGCTCCTTGAGAACAGTGAAAATACATGTTGAGAAATTGTTGAAAAATATTGAAAATAGTTGTTGACAGATGGAGAATGTCGTGGTAAGATAATTCCTGTCGCCGAGATAAACAAGCGATGAATAAAATCTTTACAAGATATAAAGATTAAAAACAAAAAAATGCTTGACAGGATTAAAAAACTGTGATAGACTAAACAAGCTGTCGCAAATAAGACAAGCATTAAAAACAAAGAACCTTGACAAATAAACAGTAATGCAACCCTGAAAATTCTAAAAGAGAAATTTCAAATGAAAGATTCTAAAAATTAAAGATTCTAAAAAGAAGATTCTTATATAG
>CAMWJQ010000113.1 GCA_947174615.1 uncultured Lachnospiraceae bacterium | reverse complement strand
AGAGAATGGGATATGAGAAGGATGATAAGGAGAGGTATCTTTCAGGTGTGGGAAAGTCAGACGGAAAGTTAATTTCACTGCTTGACATCACATCCGTGCTGGCAGAGGTTGTTGATGTATAGATAGAATTTTATAATTTTATATTTTGTGACTTTTGAATTAGGAAAGGCTTAGGTTTTATCATGGCAGATAATATGAGTTTCGAGAGAGTTACGACAGAATATTACGATGTATTAAAGGAGCTGGGAAATATCGGGGCAGGCAACGCGACGACGGCGCTTGCCCAGATGCTCCAGACCAAGGTGGATATGAAGGTTCCACAGGTCAGGCTGTTGGATTTTAAGGATGTCGGTGTTGTTATGGGCGGGGAAGAACAACTTGTTGCAGGCATCTATCTGGCTGTTGAGGGGGATATCACAGGCAGTATTATGTTTATACTTGAACAGAGTGCAGCAAAGTCGCTTGTATCAAAGCTCATGGGAATGCCACCATCGGAAGGCGGGTTCACGGAAATCGAGATCTCGGCAATGAAAGAGATTGGCAATATTATCACAGGCGCTTATCTCAATTCATTGGCACAGATGACAAATCTTAAAATGATTCCGTCGGTTCCGGACTTAAATATTGATATGCTCAATGCGATACTAAGCGTGCCGGCTATAGAATTTGGTATTATAGGCGATCAGATTTTGTTGATTCAGACTGTGTTTACAGACGATGTCGATCTGAATGGTTATTTTATTCTCATGCCGGATCTTGAGTCATATTCAACAATGTTGAAAGGACTTGGGCTGTCAATATAACTATACATTCATAAATTAGCAACACTAAATAGAGAAGGGGCATAGTGAGCGATGGCGAATATAGTTAAAGTAGGAATGGCAGATTTGAATGTGTGCAAGAGCCCTGATGGCATAACGACCTTGGGACTAGGGTCTTGTGTGGGGATCTGTATCAGGGACCCGGTTGCGAAGGTTGGCGGGATGGCACACGCGATGCTGCCGGACAGCAAGCAGATAGAAAATAATGCAAACAGGGCGAAGTTTGCCGACACAGGAATCGACGACCTTGTGAAAAAGATACTTGCAATGGGTGGCAGAAAAGGAAGATTGGAAGCCAAAATTGCAGGTGGAGCACAGATGTTTGCATTTCAGAATAAATCAGACATGGTGCGTGTCGGAGAACGCAATGTGGAAGCCAGCAAGAAGAAATTGAGAGAGCTGGGGATTCCATTAAAAGCTCAGGATACAGGGCTTAATTATGGTCGTACCATTGTGTTTTATCCTGAAACGGGCGAATTGATTATACGTTCGGCAGGAAAACCTGAGAAGAAGATATAGAAAGGGATAATCAAATGGGGAATAAGACCAGTCTTATCACACCTTTTTTCATGCTTTTGGCAGGTGCGATAGCATCTATAATAATGTACATAAGGGGATTTGATTTGACAACGATGTTGTGGGGCTTGTTGATCGTGCTGGTGATATTTTATATCATTGGAGATATTGCAAGGTATATTTATGCATCGATCAGACCCCGCATCATACCTACAGGAAATCTTGAGATCATGGTTCAAAAAGCAAAAGAGAATGGCAATCTTACGGGAAGCGTTGTTGCGTTTGCAAATGATGAACAAAAGGATATGGAAGGCATGGATGCAGGGGGATTCATGTCAGATGATACAGAGAACTATTTCGAGGAGGGATACTCCGAAGATGCGCTTTATAACAATGCTGAAAATACTACAGCAGAGGAGGACTTTGGAGACAGTCCATTTGAGGAAACAGAAAATTATTAAATATTCGTTGGACAACATTGTGTATAACGGGGGAATAACATGAATGATGCAGCACGCAAAAAACTTTGGGAGGACTATGCCAGAGTAAAGACTCCTGATCTGAGGGAGAAGCTCATATTGGAATATGCTCCGCTGGTAAAAGTAGTGGCAGGACGACTTAGCATGTATCTTGGATACAATGTAGAATATGAGGATCTGGTTAGTTATGGAGTGTTTGGTCTGATTGACGCCATCGATAAGTTTGATATGGGTAAGGAAGTGAAGTTTGAGACTTATGCCAGTCTGCGTATTCGCGGTGCTATTCTTGACCAGATCCGCAAGATGGACTGGATACCGCGCACCATCAGACAGCGTCAGAAGCAGATTGATACGGCGATGAAAGAATTAGAGCAGCGGAACGGCAAGCCGCCTACAGATGCTGAGATCGCAAAATATATGGGCATCAGTGAAGATGAGTTTACGGATTGGCAGAATCAGGTGAAAGCGGACAATATCATTTCCTTGAATGAATACGTCGAGCAGGGAAATGATATTTCATCAGATAAAAGTGTCAGTTCGGGCTTTGATACGCCAGAGGGTGTGATAGAGAAAAGTGAGCTCAAGAAAGTATTGGAAGAGTCGCTGGAGGTATTGACAGATAAGGAAAAGAAAGTAATCCTATTATATTATTACGAGGAACTAACATTAAAGGAAATCAGCCGTGTGCTTGAGGTATCCGAATCTAGAATATCTCAATTGCACACAAAGGCATTACAGAAGATGAAGACGAAAATGGGAAATTACATTGGGATATTTGATTGATAGTTTCCTTGGATGAGCAGATCAAGTGCATGGAGGCATGACTTATTATGAATGGATATTTTCAATTACAGACAAGTGAGCAGGGGGTAAGCCTGCTGTTGTCTCCCCCCATTGGGGATGGAGAGCGGATACGTGTTGCCGAATTAAAAGAGTATCTCAACAGTGTAGGTTTACCCTATGATGTCAAGGCAATCACCTCTGCCCTGTTATCTATGGGTGAGGAGGAGGTTGTTCTTTTTTTAGCGCCAATGAAGATACCGCCAGTGAATGAGCGGTGTGATATCCAAGTTATGTTAGACAAAATGACAGTGGTATTAAGAATGTATCCGCCAAGTGCAGGGGGATTGCAAATCAGTAAAGCACATATTATGGATATGCTTGCACAGCGCAAGGTACGTGCTGGAATTGATGAGGAGGCAATCATAAAGGCACTGGAGGATCGGGAATATTGTACTGATATTATTATAGCGCGGGGAAAGGCGCCGACACACGGGCATGATGCATCGCTCATTTATCATTTTGATACCAATAACGCGGCACGACCTGAGTTAAAGGAAGATGGTACAGTAGACTTCTTTAAGCTGAATAATCTTCATCAGTGTACAGAGGGGCAAGTTCTTGCAGAAATTATTCCAGAAGAAAAGGGTGAGAATGGATTTGATGTCTATGGAAGTGTGATTTTGGCAAGAGAAGTGAAAAAAGTAAGTTTCTCGTTTGGCAGGAACATGGAGATATCAGAGGATGGCTTGAAGCTGCTCAGCAAAGTGGACGGAAATGTATCGTTGGTTGATAATACCGTCTTTGTGGCGGATGTATATAGTGTAGAAAATGTGGGCACATCAACTGGAAATATTGAGTATCATGGAAATGTAGAAGTCAAAGGGAATGTCTGTGAAAATTTTAGTGTCAAGACACAAGGAAATGTATTTGTGACTGGAGTTGTGGAAGGCGCAGTGATAGAGGCAGGCGGCGATATTATCATCGCCAGAGGAATGCATGGACAGAACAAGGGCAGACTCAAGGCGGGCGGAAACGTTATTGCAAAATTTATCTCTGCGGCAGAGGTGGAGGCATCTGGCTTTGTGGAGGCAGAGCAGATTATCAATGCCAAAGTCTCAGCGGGCACAAATGTGAATGCTGATGCGGGAAAAGGGTTGATCACAGGCGGAAAAATTGTTGCTAAGGGAGTGATCAATGCAAAAAATGTAGGATCTGCGATGGGAGCTTCCACGATTGTAGAAGTTGGGACAGATCCTAATTTAAAGAAACATCTTGCAGAACTGCAAAAGAGTGTTGGCGAGAAAGCAAAGACACTGCCTAAGATGAAAAAGGTGCTAGAAGATGTTACCAAGAAATTAAAAATGGGAGCGAAGCTCTCGCCAGATCAGATTAAAAATGCCAAAATGGTACAGCTCAACATTGCAGAGACACAGGCGAAGATACAGGAAGAATTAAAAGAGATCGAACAGCTTGACAAGCTCTTAAAGACTGAAGTCCCGGCACAGATTAATGTTCGTGGAACAATGTATCAGGGTGTGGTAGTAAGTATCTCTGGAGCCACGATGACAGTCAAAAATGAGTATACATATTGTCGTCTGATAAAAAAAGATGCAGATATAGCTTCTACAAATTTGTAGGGGCTATTGCCTTTTTTGTAAAAATATATTAAAATAAATCGAAGTGGGTCGAGCTATGTAAACTGAGGAGGGATAAATATGGCAATAAGTCCGATATTACTAAACGGTAGCATACAACAGACTGACAATGTCCTGCACAACCAGCTCAAGCAGATGGAAAAGGGAATGGTTGATCAGGGAAATATACAAGTGCAGGAGGAGAAGCGGGATCAGCAGCTTGCAAAGCAGGTGGTCCATGCCGATGAAACACTGTTTAAAGAAGAGCGTTTTGACGCGAAGGAAAAAGGACGCAACGGTTACTCTGGAGATGGCGGAAAGCGCAGAAAAAAGACAAAAGGGGATGGAAAGGTGGTTGAAAAATCCGAGGGAGGATTTGATATCAAGATATAGTCATTTGTCCTTTGTAGATAGCTTACATATTGAAAAAGTAGAGAGGTTTGGTATTAGATGAATTGGTTAGAGGTAGTAATGCTTGTATTTGGCGTTGGTGCATTTGCAGGAAGTTTCATGATCAGGGATAAATCGTCGGAAGATGGAGAAGGTCAGCATGTCGATGTAGAGCTGATCAGAGATGTGATTGAAAAAGAGATGAAGGATGCAAAAGAGCGTGTTACCGAGGTAGTAGATGAGACGCTTGAGTATGCTGTGGAAAAGACGGAGCGTGCATCTGAGCGTATTTCGAACGAGAAAATTATGGCGATCAATGAGTACTCGGAGACCGTCCTTGCAGACATCAATAAATCGCATCAGGAAGTAATGTTTCTGTATGATATGTTGAACGATAAGCATAACAATCTCAAGGAGACAGTCAAGCATGTAGATCGGACTGCGAAGGAAGCAGAGGAGGCTGCCAATGCGGCAGCGCTTGCACTCGCAGCCAAAGCGCAGGAGGAAGCCGAGACAAAGGAGAAAGAAAAGCAGGAGGAAGAAAAGAAAAAGAAAGCTGCAAAAAATATGCTGATGGATAAGGACGCGCAGGAAAAAGAGTATGCGCGCCGTCAGATGGCAAGATTAATTCTGCCGATGCAGCAGGAGCTTACCATGCACCGGCAAATGGACCCTCGCGCTCTGGGCATGAAGTCTTTGGTGGCAAATCCTGTAAATAAGCAGCCAAGTGAGAAGCCGGCGGAGTTAAGTCCGCTTGTTGTGAAGAGTGTTGAGATTGTGTCTGCAGATATTGTCTCATCGAATGATATGCAGCCAGTAGTGGGAAGCACAGGAATAGAACCTGTGAGCATGGCTGATTTGCAAACACTTGGATCCCGTCCGGAAAATATGAAGGTGGTTGACGTGAAACCGGCTGATATCAGACCTGTTGAGGTATATTCTTTTGTAGAACAGGCGCCGCATATCGAACGACCCGTCAAGAAGGAAACACAGGCGGCTGGAATCAATACGGGAAATCAGCAGGATGGGTATGCAGCATCACAGCCTGTTGATGATTTCAAAGAAAATAACAATGACAGGATTTTACGGCTTCACAAGGAAGGGTATTCCAATGTGGAAATTGCAAAGGAGCTGGGGCTTGGCGTAGGAGAGGTTAAGCTGGTCATCAATCTGTTCAAGGGGGCTGTATAAATGAAGTTTAAATATATGATAAGAGGTTTGGGGCTTGGTATTATCATCACCGCGGCAGTTCTGGGTGCATATAACCGAAATGCAGTGGCGGATGCAAGAGTAGCGGTGCTAAAAGATTATGGTCTTGACGAGGAAAGTCCGCTTGATGAGGAGACGAATACGGCGACAGAGGAGCCTTCGGAAGCGGAAACGACAGAGCCGGTGATTAAAAGGGATGAGGAGAAAGAATCAGAGATTCAATCCGTGCTTGATGCTGCAAAGGAAGCAGAGCAGGGAATGGATGCCGAAGCTTCGAATCAAAGTAGTACTGAAAATAAGACAGATACGCAGGCTTCAGATACCGAGGATTTGAATGGAGAAAGTTCAAACGGAGACGATTCGGATTCACAGGCTTCCGGGCAGGATATGTCGGAGCCGGACGCTTCAGCGATCGTGGTAGTTCCGTCAGATGAAGATGCGGACACAGGAGAGACGGTTGAAATCGTAATCGAGTCAGGGGATGACTCGGGAACTGTATCCAGAAAGCTCCACAATGCAGGAATTATAGAAAATGCATCGGAGTATGATGCTTTTCTGATGCAGCATGGTTATGATAAGAAACTCAGCACCGGAAAAAAGGTGATCGGCGTCAATGATACATGGCAGGAGATTGCTGATAAGATTTCGAGAAGATAATATCGAGAAGATAATATCAAGAAGATAATATCAAGAAGATATGAGAAGATAATGAAAAAAGCTTGCGTATACGCTGCTTTTGTGTTATATTATTGATGTTGTGGCTGTATTCGGGTATTGCAGCCATGACATCAATTTTTATTACAAATTAATCACGTTTGCAGATTTGCGGTCCATGCCCAATGGTAGCCCGTAGGGATGAAGCAGACGGAAGCGCGGTGACCCCGCAGAGAATGGAGGTAAGACATGAGTGTTATTTCAATGAAGCAGTTATTAGAGGCAGGTGTTCATTTTGGACATCAGACAAGAAGATGGAACCCTAAGATGGCTCCTTATATCTTTACAGAGAGAAATGGAATCTATATTATCGACTTACAGAAATCAGTAGGTAAAGTTGACGAAGCGTACAGGGCTGTAGCGGACATTGTAGCGCAGGGCGGTACGATTCTGTTCGTTGGTACTAAGAAACAGGCACAGGATGCTGTCCGCACAGAGGCAGAGCGTTGTGGTATGTTCTACGTAAATGAGAGATGGCTTGGCGGTATGCTCACAAACTTCAAAACGATCAGAAGCAGAATTGCCAGATTGAAGGCAATTGAGACAATGGCAGAGGATGGTACATTTGATGTACTGCCAAAAAAGGAAGTAATCCAGATTAAGAAGGAATGGGAAAAGCTTGAGAAGAACCTTGGCGGTATCAAGAATATGACAAGAGTTCCAGACGCAATCTTTGTAGTGGATCCAAAGAAGGAGAGAATCTGTGTACAGGAAGCGCATACGCTTGGCATTCCTTTGATCGGTATTGCAGATACAAACTGTGATCCTGAAGAGCTGGACTATGTGATCCCGGGTAATGATGATGCGATCAGAGCGGTGAAATTGATTGTGTCTGCTATGGCAGATGCTGTAGTTGAGGCAAATCAGGGTGAAGTGATGACAGATGCTGCGCCAGAGGAGATGGGTGAAGAAGCAGTAGTAGAGGAATAATTACTGTCTGGTATAGAAGATATAAGAAGCAGGAGGAATATAAAAATGGCTATTACGGCAGCAATGGTAAAAGAGTTAAGAGAGATAACTGGTGCTGGAATGATGGATTGCAAGAAGGCACTGAATGAGACAAACGGAAATATGGACGAAGCTGTTGAGTTTTTAAGAAAAAGCGGACAGGCTAAGGCTGTAAAGAAGGAAAGCCGCATTGCAGCAGAAGGACTTTGCCGTGTCGTGACAGATGGTGACAAGGTGGCAGCTGTAGTCGAGGTTAATTCAGAGACTGACTTTGTGGCAAAGAACGAGCAGTTCCAGAATTTTGTTGACGCAGTTGCTAAGCAGGCGCTTGCTACGTCTGCATCAGATATTGATGCATTCCTTGCTGAAACATGGAATGAGGATTCTACCAAGACTGTCAATGAGGCGTTGGTTGACAAGATTGCAGTGATTGGTGAGAAATTGAGTATCAGAAGATTTGAGAAGGTGGCAGCTGAGAACGGCTGTGTTGTGACCTATACACATGGTGGCGGAAAGATTGGCGTCATCGTGGAGGCAGAGACAGCTGTAGTGAATGATGCAGTGAAGGAAGCGCTCACAAATCTTGCAATGCAGGTTGCAGCACTCTATCCAAAGTATGTGTCTTCTGATGAAATTTCTGAGGAATACAAGGCGCATGAGAAAGAGATTATTACAGAGCAGATTAAGAATGATCCGAAGATGGCTGGAAAGCCGGAGAAAGTGATCGAGGGTGCTGTTGTAGGTCGTCTGAACAAAGAGCTGAAAGAGGTATGTCTGCTGGAGCAGATTTACGTAAAGGCAGAGGATGGAAAGCAGACTGTCAAGCAGTATCTTGAAGCAGTTTCCAAAGAGAATGGAGCAGAGGTTCAGATAAAGAGATTTGTCCGTTTTGAGACAGGTGAAGGCATCGAGAAGAAGGTTGATGACTTCGCAGCAGAGGTTGCAGCCCAGGCTGGAATGAACTAACAGGAAAAGTTTCAATTCAATAGTCCTTGAAAATAAAGGGAAATCAAGTATTACAGCGTGTTTTGTGAAGTAAAAAAGGGTATTATAAGCTATCATAAATTATCGCAAAATATCACTACAATTTTGGTAAGAATTTGGTATGGTTTTTGGTAATATATTTTACCAAAGTCATTCACGAAGAGTTTGCTTGTTTATTCACTTATTTGGAAGGAATGAAGCGTCAATTCAATATTCGGACATCTGAATAAGTCCATTATCGGTTATAGCAATATGACCGATGGTGGGCTTATTTTAGTGTCTAAATATATTTAGTGAGGAAACGGACATGATTTTATTGGAAATGTCTGTTAAAGCCTCACAGAGCGTCAGAATGGCATTATTTTACACGCAACTTAAAAGAGTCATTTCATTGACAAAATGACAGAAAGGAGAAACAAAACTAATGGCGAGAGTAAAAGCATTGTCAGCTTATAAAATGGCAAAACGTATATATAACAGGGAAGATAATGTTTACGACAAGAAAGTAATTACAAAGCAGTTGATTACAAATATTTTACTTATGTATATGGACGAATGCCGGAAAGCATTAGCCGAAGGAGAGAGGATAGAAATATCAAAGGTTGGTTCAATCATACCAGAAGTAAAAGTCCATATAGGTAATTTTAATCTTCCCATGTGTAATAAGGATGGTGGTAATCCACCATATACAAAACTAAAGATAACTCGGAACAATCTTTTAAGTGAGACTATGAACAGGAATTTACTTAAAAATATTGAAAATGGTATCTATGGATTGGATAAATTACCATTCAGCAAACAGCAGGTGGACATTTTGAAGAAAAGCGGATTTATACCAGAAGATGTAGAAATTGAAGATGGAGATGATAAATAATGGCAATGCATATTAGCAATATGAATCAGTTACAGGCGGCACTTATGCCAACTATGGTAAAAATGGTAGATGAACTGGCAGAAAGAGTGTATGAAACATTGAATTACTTTTTACAGGAATACTATAACAGTTATGATCCGAAATCATATCAAAGACAATATGATTTTCTGCGTTCAGCGGTGAAAGTTGAACCTAAAATAAAAGGAAGTAAAGTTACTACATCCGTTTATATTGATACGGAATCTATGGATAATTATTATAATGCAACTGGTTTTCAGGTGGCATCCTGGGCTAATCAGGGCTTACATGGAGGATTGAATGCAGGAAGCAAAACACCCCATGTATGGGATGATACTATGGACAATACAGTAAATAATGGGGAACTTCTGAAATTGGCGGTTGACTATTTAAGGAGTAAGGGGATTTCTGTAAGAGTATAGCGGAGGATTGTATGAAAATATATGTGGACAATGCACTAAAGAATTGTAACCATTGTATCTACAGGGAAAATGTAAGCAGGTGTCTTGATTTAGAGGATTACTGCTCTAAAAATATGAAAAATACAAGTAAAATAAATATGGAAACTGATTGTCCATTAAGGGAGTCAAATGTAAGAAAATACTTAATAAAGCTTTTTAACGCATTACAGAATAAAAGAAAAGTGGAACATAAGTCAGAGGATATAGTTC
>CAMWJQ010000112.1 GCA_947174615.1 uncultured Lachnospiraceae bacterium | reverse complement strand
TGGACAGCAGCAAGCGCAACATTCTGATCGCACACCAGTTTGTGACGGGCGCGGGACGCTGTGACTCGGAGGAGGTGTCTGTCGGCGGTCTGGACAATGTGGACGCAGATGTTTTTGATGTCTTTGACTATGTGGCGCTGGGGCATATCCATAGCCCTCAGTCATTAAAGCGTGAGACAGTGCGCTATTGCGGCACGCCGTTAAAATATTCCTTCTCAGAGGCGGCGCAGGAAAAATCCGTCACAGTGGTGGAGTTTCGGGAAAAAGGAAATATCACACTCTCGACTGTTGCGCTGGTGCCGTTGCATGATCTGCGAAAAATCCGGGGGACATACATGGAAGTGACCGCGAAATCATTTTATCAGGATACAGATCCCGAAGATTATGTGCAGATTACGCTGACGGATGAGGATGATATCCCGGATGGTCTGCAGAAACTGCGCATCATTTATCCCAATCTGATGCGTCTGGAATACGACAACAGCAGGACGCGGCAGAGCCGTGTAATTGAGCGCGCAGAGGAGATTGAGCAGAAATCAGAGCTGGAATTGTTCGCAGAATTTTATGAGATGCAGAACAATCAGCCGATGAGCGAGGAGCAGACGGCGTTTGTCTCACGGCTGATTGAGGAGTGCCGATAAAAAGTACGGATAAAGAAAGTACAAATAAAAAAGTACAAATAAGAAAGTACAAATAAGAAAGTACAAATAAGAATGTACAAATAAAAAAGTACAGATAAGAATGTACAGATAAGTAAATATAGATAAAAACATACAAATAAGTAAATACAGATAAATAAATACAGATAAGTAAATAGATACACGAAGGGAGAAAGCATAAATGAAGCCAATAAAGCTGATTATGAGTGCATTCGGTCCATACGCAGGCACCACAGAGATTGATTTTGAACGTCTCGGGAGTCATGGGCTGTATCTGATTACCGGAGATACCGGAGCCGGAAAAACAACGATTTTTGATGCGATTGTGTTTGCGCTCTATGGAGAGGCGAGCGGTGAAGTGCGCAGGGCAGATATGTTTCGCAGCAAATATGCGAAGGAGGATGTACCGACCTTCGTCTCGTTTGACTTCGAGTATCGGGGGAAGCGTTATCAGGTAAAGCGCAATCCGGAGTACCAGCGCCCCAAGGGAAGAGGGACTGGCTATACAACACAGAAGGCGGAGGCTGAACTGGTTTATCCTGACAGCAGGACGCCTGTCACCAAATCAAAGGAGGTGACAAGGGCAGTGACAGAACTGATTGGCTTGGACCGCAGACAGTTTGCGCAGATTGCAATGATTGCGCAGGGAGATTTTCAGAAGCTTCTGCTGGCTGGCACCGAGGAGCGCGGCAATATATTTCGGCAGATTTTTAAGACGGGGCTGTATCAGACACTGCAGGGAAAGCTCAAGGATGCCGTAAAAGCACAGGGGGCGGAATACACAGAATTAAAACGCAGCATCAATCAATATATGGAAAGTATTGTGTGTACACAGGATACGCCTACAGCAGAGAAAATGCGCCGGTTGTGTAAGGAAAAGTTTGACGGCAGGATCGGTGAGGGACTGGAACTGCTGAGACAATTGTGTGATGAGGACGATACTGCCTTATCCGAAGTGGATAGACAGATCGAAGCGCTGGAAACAAAAATTGAGGAGGAGAACCAGCTGATCGGAAAGATTCATAAAATACGGCAGCAGCAGGAAGAACTTACCCATAATCAAAATTTGCTGGAACGATTGAATCCGCAGCTGCAGCAGGCAGAAGCACAGTATCGGGAGGCGGAACAAAATGCGGCGCTGTGCGGTCAGCTCGCGCTTGATATAGAAGAACAACGAAAGAGCCTTGTCTTGTTTGACAAGATACAGCAGAAGCAGAAAGAAGTGGAGGCAGCACGGCACAAAATCACTCAGGAAATCAGACAGAAACAGGAACTGACAGAACAAAGGGAAAATACAGAACAAAAGTTCATTATAGATAGACAAGAACTGGAAGAACTTGTCTCTGTCGGTGAGGAGCGGGAACGGCTGGAACATGGTGAGAAAGAGAAGAGACAGCAGCTTCAACTTCTTCGGCAGCAAAACAACGGCTGGGAGCAGGAGACAAAACAACGGCAGGAGACAGAACAAAGCATCGCAGCCGAACAGACACAGGAGGCGGCGCTTGCCGATCAGGCTGCAAAGCTCAAAGAACAGATTCTGCAGTATGCAGATCGGGAGACCCTGCTGACATTGACAGAAACGCTGCAGAGTCAGTTTGCCGATCAGGAGAAGCTTTTGCAGCAGGCGCAGACAGCACATGATGAGAATCGGCAGCAGCGATCTCAGATTGCAGATACCATAGAGGAGCTGGATCGTCAGAAAACGGCGCTTTGCGAGAAAGAAAAACAGCGAAGGACCGAACTTGACCGATTAAAAAACGCAGGCGAGTCAGAAATTCAATGGAAGCATAAGACAGAGACCGCGCAGGAGCGGCTTAACACGTTTCAGGAACAGCGAAAGGGTCTGCTCTCGCAGCAGGAAGAAGCAGCAAAGCAGGAAGCATCCTATCGAAAAGCACAGGCGCAGGCGGACGAGCATCTGAAAAAGCAGGCGCTTTTGCGCAGTGAATGGGAGGCGGTAAAGGATGCAGATACCCGCAGCCTGCAGTGCAGTCAGGCGCAAAAAGAAGTGGCAGCGCAGAGACAGGATTGTAAGAAACTTCTGGAAGCAATCCGTGTATTGGAGGAACTGGATGCGCAGTTGTGCACAGCGCAGGAGGATTATTTAAGCGCAGCAACAGAAAAAGAACAGATAAGTGCGGACTATAGAGACGCAGAACAGCGATTTCTGGATGCACAGGCTGGAATGCTGGCACGCACATTGGAGAAGGGGGCGCGATGCCCTGTGTGCGGTTCTGCGCACCATCCAAGTCCGGCACAAATGCCTGAGGCGGCGCCGGAGAAAAAAGAAGTAGATCGAAAAAAGGCACAGCTTACCGAAGCGGAAAAAAAGACAGAGCGGCTAAGCGCCAGCGCAGGGAATTTGATGGAACGTCTTGCAGAACAGAAGCAGACGATCTGGGAACAGGCAGAGCGTATCTGGGGCGGTACGCCAGACGGTGATGACGGAAAAACAGACGAAATTCATAGCGCTGTTATACGAAAAGCATCAGCGGAGAATAAAAACAAACAAAGCATGGCAGCCTTACGAGAATGGATTGCCGCAAAAGAGCAGCAGTTAACGCAGCAAGAAGATGAAATTGCCTTGTCGGGAAAAAAGGCAGAAGAGGACCAGAGACGCAAAACAGAAGTCGATCAACAAATAAAAGACAGCGAAGCAGCGCAGATCAATATCAGCAATATGCTGCAGCAGGAAAATAAAGCGTTTGCAGCGGTTCAAGCCAAACTGGAGGAGAGGCAGAAACAATGGGAGCGGATGCTTTTGGAACAGCAGTTTCCAGAAGCCGCATGCGGCGATATAGACGCAATGGAAAACGATCTGTGTCAAGGTTTGAAGGAGTGCCAATCGCAGCTAAAACAGGCACAAACAGAGAAAAAGCGCCAGGAGCGACTGCTCAAAGAATCAGAGCAGGCAGAGAACCAGAAGCAGCAGATCCAGGAACAAATGGATCGGATGACCACCGAACAGGCGGATTTGAACGGGCAAAATAAAAGGCTGTATCAGCAGATTTCAAACGAACTGGAGAAAATCGGCAGACTCTGCGAAGAAACCAAAAAACATCTTGCGCAGATCGAGAACGCAGGATGTGATTTGAGTGGAATACAGAAGCTTGTAACATTTCCTTTTGAAATCCCGGCAAACAATGACAAGACAGAAGAAGAGAAAGAAGAACTGATACGACAGGCGCTGCAGGATGCATTATCCATCGTACAAGATTTGAACAAACAGCTTCAAGAATATATCGAGGTGTTCAGGAAATCCATTGCACACCGCGCGCAGTTAAAAACAGAACAGCAGGAGACGGAATGTGCACTATCAGAAAAAAAGACGTCCCTTGCAAATTTAGAAAAGACGCTGGAGGGAATCAAGACACTGCAGCATGACAAGGCACAGCAGCTTTTTGCAAGCCTTTGTGAGCAGGAGCCCGAGCTAAGTGACGCCTATTTGCAGGCAGACGAAGTTCCGGCAGAAGTCTTGTGCGATATGGTCAGCCGTATCGAATCCAAATATGAAGAACAGCTGAATGCATTTTTGGATGCGCTGGCAGAAAATGCCAGGAAACAATCCAGAAAACAGCAGTTAGAACAGCAGATTTCAGAAACCAAGAAGCGGCTGGAGCTGCTTGCACAACGGATTCACCAGGCAGAAGTATCATTGGAAAGACAGTCGGCAGAGCAGGACTCCAGGGCAAAGGAACTGGATGATTTGCAGCAGCTCGCAGGTGCGTCAAAGGAAGCGGTTGAAAAACAGATTGACGCGTTAAAACAACAGAAACTCGAACTGGAAACGGCGCTGAAAACGGCAAAAGACAGCTATGAGAAGTGCAAGACAGAAAAAACACAGTTGGCAGCTTCGATTCAAACACTGCAGACACAGCTTGACGCAGCAGGTGAGGCAGCCAAACTGCTTGAAGAAGAGGTGCTTGCAAGAAAAGCCAAATGGCAGCAGGACAGACAGCAGTTGAGCGGGCAGCGGGATCAAAAGAAAGCCGCCGTTTCTGCGAATCAGGAGATTTATCAAAGAGTAACCGCAAAACAGGAGAATATTTTAGCGGTCGAAAAGAAATATATCTGGATGAGAACATTGTCCGACACGGCGAATGGAATGCTTACCGGGAAACAGAAAGTAGAGCTTGAGACATATATACAGATGACGTATTTTGATCGTATACTGCGGCGCGCGAATCTGCGCCTCATGACGATGAGCAGCGGTCAGTATGAGCTAAAGCGCGAGGCAGACAGCGAAAACCGCAGGGAAAAGGCTGGTTTGGAGCTGTGTGTCATCGATCATTACAATGCCACGGAGCGCAGTGTAAAGACGTTATCCGGCGGAGAGACTTTTGAGGCGTCTCTTTCGCTTGCCCTTGGTCTGTCTGATGAAATCCAGTCCTATGCAGGGGGCATCCGGATGGATTCAATGTTTGTGGATGAGGGGTTTGGCTCGCTGGACGAGGAGGCGCTCGCACAGGCAATGAAAGCATTGGTTCATCTGACGGAAGGCAATCGTCTCGTCGGGGTGATTTCACATGTTTCGGAATTAAAGGATCAGATAGAACGGAAACTGATTGTCACAAAGAACCGTGGAAAGGACGGCGTGAGCAGCAGTGTGAGGATAGAATAGCATGTTGGTGTAACGGAGACGGAGGGATTCGAACCCTCGTACCGGTATAACACCGGTAAACTGATTTCGAGTCAGTCCCGTTATGGCCTCTTCGGTACGTCTCCGTATGTATTCATCATACATGAAAGAGCGTAACATTTCAAGTACTTTTGAAAAAAGGACTCATTGTGAGTTCTTTTTTTATGGAAATTTTTTGAAAGAGCCGATCAGCAAAAAGGTTTTGACATTTGCCCCGAATCGCCTTATGATAGGTTATGATGAATATAAGGAACCGATACGTACAGTGCGGTCGCAGCGGTTCAGGAAAGAGGGCAATTCAAATGAAAAAGGTATTTATTGACGGAAGTGAGGGAACAACAGGGCTGCGCATCTTTGAGCGGTTTGAGGGAAGGGACGACATTGAAATCCTAAAGATTCCTTCAGCATTGCGCAAAGACCCGGCAGAGATCAAGAAATATATCAACGCATCGGACATTACGTTTTTGTGTCTTCCGGATGCGGCAGCGCGGGAGGCGGTAGCTATGGTCGAGAACGACAACACCATTCTCATTGATACATCAACGGCGCACCGCACAGCGGCGGGCTGGGCATATGGTTATCCGGAGCTTTCCACGGCGCACCGCGATGCCATCAGAACAGGGAAGCGCATCGCGGTTCCGGGCTGCTATGCGACAGGATTTATCACGATTGCCTATCCGATGACAGCGCAGGAAATCCTGCCAAGAGACTATCCGGTTGCGGCATTTGCCATGTCGGGCTACAGCGGGGCAGGCAGGAAAACGATCGCGGTGTATGAGGCGGACGGGCGTGACAGGGAACTTGACGCGCCGCGGGAGTACGCGCTGAACCAGAACCACAAACATTTGAAAGAAATGCAGGCAGTCACGGGGCTTGAGAAAATGCCGCTGTTTTCGCCGCTCATCTGTGACTACTACAGCGGCATGGTGGTGACATTGCAGTTCTACACGGATTTGTTAAAGGGCAAACCGTCGCCGGAGCAGGTGCACGCGATGTTTGCGAAATATTTTGAAGGGGAGCAGTTTGTGAAGGTGATGCCGTTTGGCAAGGAAGCGGACTACAATGGCTTTCTGGCTGGCAATACATGCTCTGGCTGGGACGGTATTGAGCTCTATGTGACGGGAAATGAGGACAGACTGCTTGTCAGTACGCGTTTTGACAACCTCGGAAAAGGAGCGTCGGGCGCGGCGGTGCAGTGTCTCAATATTATACTTGGCTGCGATGAAAGCAAGGGGCTGGTATTGTAAATACAGGTCGTATAGCGGCTGATTGACGGCACGGAGGAAAGGTATCATATGACACAGTTACCACAGGAGTTTATGGGCAGGATGCAGGATATGCTGGGGGAGGCGTATCCTGCTTTCCTGCGTAGTTATGAGGATGAGAAAGCGCAGGCGCTGCGTGTGAATGCACTCAAAGGCACAAAAGAAGAATTTCTGAAAAAAGCGTCTTTTGGCAGTCTAAGAGAGGTTCCGTGGGAGAAGAATGGACTGTACTATACCGGAACCAGTGATTGTGCGCCCGGAAAGCACCCGTTTCACGAGGCAGGAGTGTATTACGTACAGGAGCCGAGTGCAATGGCGCCTGCGGCGTATCTGGAGGCGGCGCCGGGGGAGCGGGTTCTTGATTTGTGTGCGGCGCCGGGCGGAAAGACGACACAGATTGCTTCCTGCATGCAGAATCAGGGGATTCTTGTCTGCAATGAGATTCATCCGGCACGGGCAAAAATACTTTCGGAGAATGTGGAGCGTATGGGAATCCGCAATGCCCTTGTCACCAACGAGACCCCACAGCGCTTAGCAGAAGTGTTTGACGGCTATTTTGACCGCATTTTAGTGGATGCGCCCTGTTCCGGTGAGGGAATGTTTCGCAAGAGCGAGGAGGCGTGTGCCGAGTGGAGTCCTGCGAATGTGCAGCTCTGTGCAGACAGACAGGATGCGATCCTTGACTGTGCGGACAGAATGCTGCGTCCGGGCGGGCGGCTGGTGTATTCGACTTGTACGTTTGCGCCAGCCGAAAATGAGGGGACCATAGCACGGTTTCTGGAACGCCATTCGAAATACGAGATCCTGCAGGCAAAAAAATACGATGGCATGTCAGCAGGTGTTCCGGCGTGGGCGTATGATGGAATGGACAGTTCTGGATGCAGTCTGGCTGGTATCAGGCACACGATCCGACTGTTCCCGCATCTGATTCAGGGAGAGGGGCATTATCTGGCTGTATTGCAGAAGCAAGGGGAGGCGCCCAAAGGATATCAGGCATATCCGGCAAACGGTCTGCAAAAGGGTATCAATGCCAAAGATGTCAAAGAGTTTTTGCAGTTTCAGCAGGAAGCTTTGCAAATAGATTTACTGGAACATGCTCAGGATCGCCTGCTGAGATTTGGCGGACAGCTCTATCGGATGCCCATGCATATGCCGTCTATAGACAAACTGAAAGTTTTGCGGGCGGGACTGCATCTTGGCACCCTCAAAAAGAACCGTTTTGAGCCGTCACATGCACTGGCGCTGTCACTCAAAAAAGACGATGTAAGGCGGTCGGCAGAGTTGGAGACAGAGGAGGCGGCAAGGGCTTATCTGGCTGGAATAACGCTGAACCATGACGGGGAAAAGGGTTGGTATCTAATGACTTATCAAGGATATAGCATCGGCTGGGGAAAGCTTGCCGGTCAGGTTATGAAGAACCATTATCCGAAAGGACTCAGGAAAGTGTGAAACAGATGAAAACATCAAAAACTGCATTAAATCTCACGGAGGGCAGACCGATAAAGCTGATTCTGCTGTTTGCCATTCCAGTGTTTCTGGGCAATCTGTTTCAGATTTGCTACAGCCTTGTCGATACGAAAATCGTGGGCAGGATTTTGGGGGAGACCGCGCTGGCAGCGGTCGGCAGTGTGTCCGTTTTGTATACACTGCTCACGGGCTTTTTTAATGGTCTGAGTCTTGGATTCAGTGTGCTGACGGCACGGTTTTACGGGAGCGGCGAGGAGCGCAAGCTAAAGCAAAACGTGGCAGGCGCTATCGTGCTGGGATTTCTGACTGCAGGTGTTCTCATCACTGGAATTGCTATCTTTATCCGCCCGATTTTGACGCTTTTGAATGTACCGCAGAAGCAGCTTGAGCTGGCATTATCGTATATTACGCTGCTGGTGTGGGGGATGTTTGTCACACTGGCGTATAATCTCTGTGCCAACACGCTCCGCGCGATTGGCGATTCGATTACGCCGCTGATTTTTCTGGTGATTGCGGCAGTGACAAATGTTTTGTTGGATTACTTGTTTATCCTTGTCTTTGACATGGGTGTGAGAGGCGCCGCAGTGGCAACACTGGTTTCGCAGATGCTGTCGGTCGTGCTGTGTCTGCTTAGAATCCGACAGGGCTTCCCGATCCTGCACCTTTCCAGAGCGCATTTTGTCTTTTCCAGAGCGCAGCTCCTGTTCTTATACAAAAGCGGTCTGTCCATGGGACTGATGTCAAGTCTTGTAAATTTCGGCTCGCTGGTGCTTCAGAGCGGTATCAATCAGCTTGGGACAAATATCATCGTGGCACACACTGCAGCGCGCAAGGTATTTGAGATCTGGGGACTGCCTGTGAGTGTGCTCGGCTCCTCAATGGCAACGTACTGCGGACAGAATTACGGCGCGGGCAGATACGACAGGATTCGTCAGGGAATGAAAAGTGTGCTGCTCTTGGGCGCTGTGTGGGATGGGATTGTCTTTGTTCTTGCACATACCATTTCCCCGTATCTGATTCGTTTTATCACAAGTTCCAACAACGAGGAGATTCTTTACTGGGGAACGCTTTACCTTCGGGTGGATATGTCTTTTTTGCTGGTGTGTCTGTTTATCGTGATTCTGCGAAACTGTATGCAGGGCTTTGGGGATTACAGGACGCCAATCTTGTCCAGCTTTATTGAACTTGTTGGGAAACTGGTGTTTACCTTTGTGTTTGTGCGGCTGTTTGGGTACTGGGGAATCATCTGGACGGAACCTGTCATATGGTTTTTGATGGTCATACCGCTGATTGTTATGACGCTCAAAAGTTCGGTTCTCAAAATGCGGCAGCCGGAAACGAAAGAGTTATCATAGGAGGATTTCGCATGAACAAGAAGTATGAGATTGATATGTGCAATGGTTCCGTATTTGGCAAGATGCTTCTATTTGCAATGCCGTTAATGTGCTCAAGCATTTTGCAGCTGTTGTTTAACGCCGCAGATATTGTGGTAGTGGGGCGGTTTGCAGGGGATAATGCGCTCGCGGCAGTCGGGTCAAACACGGCGCTCATCAATCTGCTCACCAATCTGTTTGTGGGTTTGTCCGTCGGGAGTAACGTGCTGACGGCGCAGTATTACGGAGCAAAGAGGGACAGTGATTTAAAAGAAACCGTACATACCTCTATGCTGCTGAGTCTGTACAGCGGTCTGCTGCTCACGGTGGTTGGACTAATCGGCGCGCCAAAGCTTCTCGAACTGATGCAGGCGCCGCCGGAGGTACTGAGCCTTGCGGTGCTGTATCTGCGCATTTATTTCCTCGGAATGGCGTCCATGATGGTGTACAACTTTGGCAGTGCGATTCTGCGGGCTGTCGGCGACACAAAGAGACCGCTTTATTATCTGTTGGGAGCCGGGATTGTGAATGTGATGCTGAATTTGTTTTTCGTCATTGTCTGTCATCTGGGCGTGGCAGGCGTGGCGATGGCGACCGTGATCTCGCAGACGATTTCAGCTTTTCTGGTGGTGCGCTGTCTTGTGAGAGAGCAGGGCGGTATTCATCTCGAGCTAAGAGCGCTTTCTAT
>CAMWJQ010000111.1 GCA_947174615.1 uncultured Lachnospiraceae bacterium | reverse complement strand
TCTGTTTCTGTAAACTCAGATTTTTGTAACGGCTTAGAAAATAAATCGTGATAGTTTTCCTGAAGTCTGTCTAAATATGTAACCGCCTTTCCATTCGTTTCTGTCTCTCTGTTAATAAGCATACTGCCATTCCTCTTTCCTTGAAAATTCATTCCCTCCGGAAACTGATTGCTTCGTTACATATATGCTGCTTCTAATTCGTCTTTTAAAATCCGGACCGTCCCATCATGGTATATCATGAGTGTATTAGGGTGGTGTGCGCAATACTCTTTAATGGTAAAACCTTTTTTTGAACTCTGTATACTGGATTTACCGCAGTAAGGGCAAATTCCAGCACAGAAAAGCCTGTAATCATGCCCCGGGCATATTGCATTTATTCTTTTATCAAAATATCCTGCCTGTCCATTATAAAATTCTTCTGCTGTCAATGGGGCAATTACTAATTGTTTCTTCTTTGATGAATAGACGCTGCTGCAAAAACAGCTTACCATATCTGTATCCGCAGTTTCCGCCGCATAGTCAAATGCGTTATTACAACATCTGCATTGGGCAGAATAAACCATTAAGAGTTCAGCCGCTGATTTTACGATTTTACTTTGTTTATTATCCATCTTTTCTATCCATGCAGCCCCAAAGCTTACTTATTGTATCAAAAACCTTTGACCTAGGTGAACACTTTACCTGTTTCAGCAATTTATCATCATTACAACAAAATAGCATTGAATATCCTTCGCATACCTTTATTTCAAAAGCATAGTTTGAATTATAACAGATAAAATGCGTCTGATCACTGAACCATACTTTCTTTACGCCATAAGACTGTGCTGTCCCGGCAACCCAATCCATACGTTCTTTTGCTGTAATCCATTGATATGGGCATGTTCTGCACTCGTCCTTGTCTTTCTCCTCATGGCATACAGAAGCACTGTCAAAATGACTATGTGCAAAACTTTCCTGATACATATGAAATGCCCTCTGGAACAGATACTTTTCAAAGCTTTCTGCATTTTTTTCTTCCCAATCTGTGACCACCGAAGGATTATCGTCCATAGAGGACAACTTCATATAAAAACCAATATCGAATGGATCGCTGTAGGCAAAACAGAAAAGGCCTTTTTCTAAATCCTCTTCATTCTGCAATTCCAAAACAGTATCAATATCCGCCTCACAAAAGTCCAGCTCCCTTTCCAGCAAGCCGCCGTCATCCTTCCCCATTTTTCTTAAATAATAGAGATAGGCAGCTGGTATCGTATAGTTGTATTCCGCCAGAATATCCTGTAACTGCTGAATCTGTTCTTCTGCTGCAGGCACGCAGCGCTTTACCCATTCCGGGTCAAAGCCGGATATACTGTTACATAAACGCTCCATCAAGGTATCGAGCGTTCCTTCCTGAAATTCTGCCATTTCAATTCCTCCTTCCGCATCCATCAAAAATTCTCCTCTGTTTCCTCTTCCAATGAAACACAAATAAGCTTCCAGCCAGCAGATCCCAGCGGGAAAAAGTCTGCGCAGTCCCTATAATACCACTGCCTGGCCGGATGGATTAGTAACGCAGCATATGCTCGTAAATGTCTCTGGTCTGTTTTTCATCTCCCCATGCTAAAGGGTCATCGGCATAACATAGCGTCCAAAACGGTTCTATATTCTGAATATTTCCAGGAAGGCTTTCCCATAAGCGATACATTTGACTTGCAAAATATTTTATATCCGGGCAATTTTTATAAACTACATTTAATTTATTCATCAAAATTCTGCCGAACTGTTCCATGTCAAGATTTTTGTAATCAATATGTGTCCTTACATAAATAATTGCTTTACCGATGTCTGTTTCCCATTCCAAATAGAGCAAATCATCATCTTCAGGGGTAGTGAGAAATAATTCGTCAAGCCGTTTATGATACTCGATTTCTGTTACGAACCCCTCATAGAACAAAATCATATAAACCAACAATTCTTCCATGATACCCCCATTCCGATCGATATACTTGAATATATTGCCTGCTGCCTGCAATATACCTTTATAAGCCCGTTTTCCATGAATACACAATTTCGAAAATGGCGTATCTTGATTTATACTCTGCCATTTCAATTCCTCCTAGCGTTTGAGTTTATTAGACCGATATCGGTCTAAATGCTCTGTAGAAGTCGGCTGATTTTATCTGCTGAAGACCTGAAACCTGTCCGTCCCCAAGTTCCATGATAATGAGTTTTCCATCTTCGCGCCTTGCAATATCCATTGTGACAAAGTTGCTTTTCAGCTTCTTAACAGATGCTTCTATCCATTGATGTTCTTCACCAGAAAAGCTGACCTTCTCATCAGCCCGCCAATAGTCATCTATGATCATGATTCTTCCGGCAAAAGCAAACACTCTGTATTCTTCGGATATCGGCATTCCGCTCTTCTCATGAAAACCTATGGACTTTAATTTTACAAACTGCCGCAAAACCACGCCGCCGACAAGATCAGAATCCTGCCGCTTAACAAAGTTCCTTATCACTCTCTCTGCATCGGCTTTATTGGCTATGTTATTTATGAAACATGCGTCATACCACTCATGCTTTCGACTTTTTACATAATCCTTGACGATATAGGAACCCTCCAGACCTTGTGTCAGTAATAATGCAGAATCCACGGTACCCTGATCTTCCCAGACAGATTTTGCTGTATCATCCTTAAAATCGTCATACCACCCTGGAAGCATATGATATCTTTCATATTCTTCCGGTGTATTGATGAGTATGATGCCTTTTTCTTCAAGTTTGTTATAAAACACCCTATACAGATCAGGCTTCATCATCCATCCACGGTAAATTGTCAATCCGGAAACATCCTCTCCATATAACGACAGATTCCCTTTTTCAAGATTTTCATAACTGAACATAGCGCAAGCGTGCTCTAAGCCTGCTGCCTGAAACTCTTCCTCATAATCCCCATCAACTTTCTCCGGATACAATGGGTGATTACAAAAGATGAAATTAACATCCCCCAGGCTTCTGACAAGCAGGTTTCCTTTTGCCTCAACCCCATCCATCAATTCAAACATAAGTCCCAGCGGCATGTCTTCGATACCCATACCCTCGGGAATCCGTCTGAACATCTCAATTCCCACCACCTTAAAGCGATTGCTCTGAAGATCATAGAGAATGTCGCCAACACGTATCGTAGAATGCCCATGGTATAAGTTTATACCATGGTATAAGTATATACCATAGTTTTTTATTGTATAAACCGTACCCCTGCCGGTTATCCTAAATCGCTCCTGTATTCTGAAAACTTCTCCCATTACAATCCACTTCCTCAATCCACTGTTATACGCAAGATCGCCAGACTATTCTTTCCCATAAAACCATTTCCCTTTCTTCCTCTTCCGGATTCTCCCACACTGCTATATCGCATATCGTAAAAGACGTACAAGCTTATCAGAATGCGACGCGTCTAATGCGAAGCCTCCTTATAAACAGTTCTTTATCTTCTGAAAAGTTATAATCCTGTCTTCTCCGATAAAATCTGCAGCCATTTTTTTCTTTTCCCCAGCGATATCTTTTCTGTTACGATTTCACCGCTTTCCCTGTTTTCATAGGTAATAACCATCCCTATTGGAAAAAATCCCTGATTACATTTTCCAACTTCTTTGATGCATTGGTAAGGGATATGTATATATTCGCATGAAAATCCCTTTGAGAGAATTACCTGCTGATCCGTAAAGATTGCCACGCCGCCCTGATTCCATGTCTCGATTCTTCCGACCAGCTTCTCCGTATAATTGATCGTGCTGCTGCCATATAGTTTTTCATCTGGCGATAACACGCCCCTTTCCACAAGATTCTGCCTCTGCTTTTCTAATTTCTGTTCGTTCAATTTCAAAAACCTCCTCACTAAAACGTATGCCTGATTATACCACTGCCGGACAGGTCTGCAAAAGCACCCTGTCTAAATCAGCACATAAATCGGCAAAATCCGCATTTTAGACCGATATGGTTCAGAATTGCGATTGTCCATGAGATGACTCACCATTTCTATCGCAATCTTTTTGTCCTGTCATAACGTTTATTGCACGAGTTACAAAATTTCTGCACGAGTTACAGATTCTTTCGTGCTGCATCATGTGTTCAGGAAAAACTCTGCGATAAATTTCCCCTTGCTTTCCCGGAGTTTTAAGTCTCCATCATACTTGTCGATACTTTTACGTACATTCATCAGCCCGATTCCCCTGTTCTCCCCCTTTTCCGATATGGGCATACCAGCCCGCCATCTGACGGGATTACAGTCATTTTCAACCGTAACAGACACGATTTCCTGAAACCTCTCCACAGTGAGCACGATCCTTTTATCCGGCTTTCCCTGTACGGCTTCACAGGCTTCCAGCGCATTGTCCAACAGATTGCCAAAAATTGTGGTTATGTCGATGGCTTCCATAAAATCAAAACAAATACCGCCCAGATTCACGGCAAAACCGATTCCCTGTCCTCAACCTGCCTGACTTTATCTGACAGCAGGATATCAAGGATTGCGTTTCCAGTGTATCTGGTCGGTATCAGAGGCTTTAAGATGCCCCCTATCTGCTCAGCATATTTCTTTGTTTCCTCTGTATTTCCCGACGCACTAAGCTCCTTGATCGACTGTATGTGTCGGTTCACATCATGCAGGATCTGGAGTGTCTGATTATATTTCTGGTCCTGCTGCAGGTAATAGTCATACTGCAGTTTCGCCTGCTGTTCCAGAGCCCGTACTTTCATATCATAGGCTTTCTTTTCGTCGGCAGCTTTTATAAAATAAAGCAGATATAAATCCGCCAGCACGATACAGCACATATTGACTGCAAATATTCCACTGTTCAGGTCATGCGAAAGCCCCTGTATGATCGCAAGCGTATTGATAAAACTGTATAAAAGTATGACCAAACAGGTCGTATGCTGCATTTTGCTATGTATGGCAAGATGTTTTTTCACCACACCCCTGATCGCCATGAAATATACAAAAATGACCACAAGCTTTGAAACCGTTACTTCCAGACAGGTTGCCATGACCAGATTCCTGATCTGTGCATTCGCTGTCAATAATATCCATTTCACAAGCAGCACACCAAATGCTTCCGTAAACGTAATCACGATCAGAAGCGCCTCGCATTCCGCGAGCCTTTTCATTCTTTTGATACTGTTTTCATAGTAAAGAACGCCTGATCCGATACCGGCCAGCCCAAGCCATGCCGACAAGTTTAAGACTGGTATTCCCATAAGATTCAGTACTGTCATAAATATGGTATTGCCAATACCCGACCAGACGTAGACAAGCCGATTCTGATAAGTTCTGTGATACCTCTCATCCATAAACTGAAACACGATACAGGTTACAATAAAACAGGAAATCAGATAACAAAGCACCATTAAAATCTTATCCATTGATACACCTCCATGCCGCCTCTGGCGGCACTCATCTTTCATGAAAATAACGATTCATCTTTTCCTTAAAATCCGATACGCGTTTCTGCGTCAGCAGCAGTTCCTCCCCGTTGTCAAGATAAATGGTATAACCTTTGAGTCTTTTGATATGTGACAAATTGACAATACTTCCCCGACGGTTGACAGCAAAGTTCCAATTTTCGAGCTGCTCCGACAGCTTTTGAAATACTGACGTATAAAAATACACTTCGTGCGCTGATACAATAGAAATCTCTCTCTGCGCTTTCATATATTCACAGTACAGAATATCCTTTACCTTAATCCGGACAACAGGTATGATATCGCCGCTGCTGTTCCTCACGTTCTCAAACATCAGTTCCCTTTCCTGTCCATGCCCTTTTGCTCTCTGCAGGCACGCTGCCAGCTGTTCTTTGAGTTCTTCTTTGCCAACAGGCTTTACAAGAAAGGAAAAGGCGTGGACTTTGTTGATCGCCTGCCTGCAGTAGTCTTCATAACTTGTGGTGTAGATCAATGCAATATCACCAAATTTTTCTTTCAGTTTCTTTCCTAAATCAATCCCATTACAGCCCGGCATAACGATATCCAGTATGCCGATATCAATCTTTGTATTCCTTTCCAGCAGACTGGCAGGAGAGCGGAACACAGATACATGATATCCCTCTCTCATCTCTGCACATATCTCGTGCAGTTTTTCTGTTATTGTATCTAAGTCTTTCCCGTTGTCGTCACAGACAGCTATTTCCAACATGGGCGCACCTCCGATCATGGACTGTGCATAAGTTATTTGTGCACAGTTCCCTACTTGTATATCATTGTGTTTCATTCTGGATGATCCACACTCCTATCAATCCAATTTCATTCTGTTGTATTAATCAGAAATTTTGCCATTTACTTCACACCTCAACTTCCGATTTGCCGACTGATTGCTGCTTAAATATAGCACAACGACAACCAACACTCATCAATTTATTAATCGAGTAGAGAAGATTTATCTTCCCCTGCCCGCGCGCCAGGCACCCGTCAGCTCCAGCTGACATACTTCCTCCGGGTGCCGTGTGCATAAAAAAGAATCCTGTTCAACAGGACTCTTTTTTGCTTTTCCCTATATCATCCACCTATAAAACAATCGCCTCAATTTCATCAATAATCGCCTGATACCCCTTGCTGTTATTCTGAATCGTATCAAAGATCGCGTTGCTCCAGCCTGCGATCTCAAGGACGCCAAGGCGATAGTTAAAGACCGATTTGCCGCTGGTGGAGCGGATATTGACACAGACTGTCCTGCACTGCGGGTTAATCTTCCGGAACTCCTTGAAAAGCCGTTCAAATTCACCTCTGCGGACATTGGAAGTTTCATCCCAGCCTCCCGAGCCATCTTTTCCAATCACCATGTCAGAGAAGATAACAAGGTTGTCGATATGCTTTTTCTCCTTGATGCAGGTTTTCAGGAAGATATATAAGCCGTTTTCCGTAGAGGGACCGCATTCTGCGCCTTTGGCATAACTGCGCCGGGCAAAATCCAGCATACGCTCGCTGCGGTTTGGCGACTGCGCAATCAGTCGGTCGCCAAACAGACCAAGGTATACGTCATTTTGCTTGTAGGCCAGCATAGCGCCAAAGAGGTTGCCGATTGCCGCACAGGTTGTCTTGGAAAATTGGCTGACACGGCTATCTCCGCCGGCGTCGCCGCGCACAGAGCCGGAGTGATCGACTAAAATCGCGGTATTTCCATCCAGACATTCAATGTTTTGGCAGGAAATTTCCAGTGCGCCTTCAATGGCATCCAAAAGCTGCTGTTTCCTATTGTTAAATTCATCTTCGCTGCCCAGATTCTGCTTATCGGATTCAAAAGCAATCTGCGTATGGTTTGTTCTGCCATAGCTAAGTTTTTCGATCTCCGTGTAGGCAGAAGCGAAGCGGAAGGGGAGAAGGCGGGAATTTCTTATTTTCTCCTGCTGGTTCAACTGCTCGCAGGCTTCCCCTATCATCTCCGGTGCATAAAGGAATATATTGCGCAGATTGCGCAAAAGGTTAAACACAGGCATCCCTTTTGGGCTTTCCAATACAGCTTTAATCGCCTGCGCTTTATTTTCCAAGGCATCTCCCTGCTTTTGGCCGGCGGCAGTCATCTCTTTTTCCAGAATCCTGGACTCGTACATGGTATGGAGGTTTTTACCGCGGTTTTTTATGATATCTGCATAAGCTTCGGCCTTTTTGCCAGAAGCTTTGGGGTGCAGCAGGTTAAACAAATCAATCAGTGAAATCGATTTGCGGGTCATTTTATATTTATCCAGCTGGTAGATATCAAATTTTTCCAAAGCCTTTTTAAAACCCTTGCGCATTGCATTCGGAAGCGCGTTCTGTTTGATATTATAGCAGGCTAAGATTTCACTGATATCATCCGGGCGCACTACAATGCGTTCATAAAACCGCCTGCCCCATTCCGTACCAGAGGCGCGGTCAGCCAGGATAGCTGCCAGAAAATGGGAGCTTGAGCGCATATTGGCTGTCTGGCGGGCGTAGATTGCCGTCTTTGCCACAAACAGCGGGTCGCAGCCATCGGCTGCGGCTTTGATTTTCGCTACAGCTTCATCTTCTGTTTCATAATAAGAACGGGTCATAAATGTCGTCAGCACAGAGGAAACTAAATTTTCCTTCTCCGGCATCACATAGGCCAGTTCGCCCATTTCATTCACAGCCATTTCGGGGCTGCTCTTTGTATTATATTTAGACATAGTTCTCACCTTCGATTCCGTAAATAGAAAAAACTTTGGACAAAGACTGAGAGAGAGCGTTAAGGCTTGCGCCTTCGATTGGATTCGAACCAATTACAAATTTGTCCCAAACAAATTGCTCTACCAGATGAGCTACGGAGTATCTCTCTCATTAGTACCAAAGTTTTTAATCATATTATAATATGTTTTGTTTTTATTCGGAACGAGGTCGAAACAGAGGAGTCGTTTCAAAACCTGTACTGGATCATAACTTTCGAAGTATCTCCGTTTCTTAGTATCCGAATAAACAACAGTTTACCATTTCTATCCGATTTTGCATAAAAAACCTTGATTGCCCATGGATCTTCCTGCTTTTCTTTTATTATACGTAAAATATCTGTGACTGTCAATACTTTTTGATTTTGGACAGCCTGGCTGAATTTCTATTGTGTATCAGTACTATAACACTGCACTGCTCTGTAGAGTCCGTAAGAACACATAGTGGTTGAGATACATCAAGCCATGCAAAACCGGCATCCCTGACCGATGCCCGTCTAAATTTGTGTATCCTGTCCATTGTACTTGGCAAGACAGGATTTTGCGATTGTTAAGATTGTGATAAAACGATCCCCGTTCTGTTCTATATAAAGCAGCCCTCCGTATTTTTGCGCAGTATCCCGCACGTTTGCAATCCCAAAACCATGATTCCCGGCATCCGGTTTCGTAGAACGGGGCAAAGTATGTATTTCTCCGTCATTGGCAGTATGGGGTTCAATACATGTGTTCTCCACCTCCATCACAAGAAAATGCTCCTGTGCATGCAGCGCCACCTGAACGCTGCCCTGTGTACACTGTTTTGCCGCCTCGATGGCATTATCCAGAAGATTGCCTGCCATGACGATCAAATCTTTCGCCGGAATACATGCCCATTCAGGATTTTCCTCCACCGTAATCTCCATCTGAACACCATGCTGCCCTGCCAGGACAGACTTTTCCCAGAGAATCGCATTCAATATATGACTCGATGTATAACGCTTCCTGGTCAGTGTATCGAGCTCCACCTCCATATCCCCAAGCAGGCTTAAAATCTCCTCGTTTCCGCCGGCGGCGGCAAGTGCGGCTATGGAAACCATGCAGTTTTTCAGGTCGTGGGCATACCGCCTGTGTCCCAGGTCAATCTCCTCCAGATGTTTATAATATCTCTTCTGGAGCACAGCCTGCTGTGCGATCAGCTGCTGTTCCCTGCTTTTCTCGCTGACAAAGAACAGTTTGTTGATCGTATAAAACAGCAGTATGTTCGCCAACGGCAGAATGAAAAGCCCGAATTTCAGGCAGTACGGCGCCCATACGGCGCCCGCATTCCCAAAGAAAAAGCCAAGATAGATCAATGCTGTGGAAAGGGGCAGCATAAAAAAAGACAGCGGGAAATGTTCCCGCATCGTATACCGTGTGCCCAGAAAACAGATCTTCAGTCCATGCAGCACGAACCAGCAAAGTATGTGTGAAAAGATTCCCAGAAAATACGCTTCCACTTCCTGCGTATAATGAAGTTCTTCCCTGATTAGCTGCCACAGCGGGAACTTTGCGAAAAAAAGCCCAGTCGAAAGTTCCGAGAACAATGCCATTGCCTCCGCGATCAGGAGCAAAAATGCCTCTTTCCTGTAATCGTCCTTAAAAATCAGCAATACCTGCGCTGCCAGAATCGGCATTCCAAATATCATGTTTATAAGACTGCTGCCAAAAGAATTGACCAGCCTGAGAGCCGCCGCACAGAACAGCAGAATCAGAAAAAGCTGCTTTCGATCCTGCACCCTCGGTCTCAGCTGTCCTCTGAAAAAATCATAAAAAACCAGATTCACAAAGAAACTGCCGCCGAATTTCAATATAACGCTCATGACAGCCGTCATCATTCCTTCGCCCCTCTCTTATACTTTTTATGGAAATACATGGAAAAGCTCT
>CAMWJQ010000110.1 GCA_947174615.1 uncultured Lachnospiraceae bacterium | reverse complement strand
TTTTTTTCAATTTCATCATTATGCTCAAATCTGGCGTGGGTGTGAAAAGTAACTAATTATCTTCGGATAACTATAGCGTTCTCCATATAAATCCCGTACTTTTCCCGAAATTCCTGATACTCTTCCTCCTCTGTGATCCAGATGATGACTGGAATTTCCTGACAGCCAAGTTGATTATACGCTTCCAGTCGATGATTACCGTCATTGAGTTCAAAATCATGATCTGCATAATGGGCAATCAGCGGCGGCATATCCTTGTTCGTCTCAAGAACTTTTTTCAGATCTGCCACATGTGCATAAAACCAGTCTGCGTCGATGTGATAAGTCATGTGTGCTTCTGGACCGCAGCATCGTTTGAAGAGCCTTGTGGGCATGACCATCGGACCAATATAGTATCTGTCAAAAAGTTTCAGACCATCAGAAAACACGTCGTTGTGCCCGTCAGTTTTCAGATAGGTGTGTATCCATTCATCAAGTTTGCCGCAGGATGCATAAGCTGCTGCCGACGAAAGAGCTGTTTTATAGTTCAAAATAATCTCCTCCTTCTGATACAGAATTTTTCTGATCGATTCATAGGAAAGATGATAATTTGACATAAGACTTTCTATATCGGTGCCGTTTCTGTATTCAGTTCTGATATCCCGATTGCGCTCTGACAGAAATTGATGGTATCCAGAAGTCTCGCCCCATGATTTTCGTTCTGTTCCGGCGGGGATATAGATCACCTCTCCAGAGACGTAGCGCTGAATCTGTTTTAATAGATTTTCGGGAAAAATGTCTTTTGCATTTTTGTATTTCATCATTCCTCACCTCACAATATGATTGTATCATGCCTGCGGACAGAGAGATACACATTAATTGCTTATAAAAGTTCTTTACCAGTTTGTTTGTACCTGCATCAGTTCAGCAGATAAATCATAAAGTTCAGATATCCGGCGAAAGTTACCCACAGCAGATAAGGAACCTGCAGATATGCGGCAGCAGTGTCGATCCAGCTGAATTTAAAGATCATTTTGATGACGGCGCACCACAGAACGACAAGCCAGATGAAAGCAAATAAAAACGTATACATATTAAAAAAGATAATTGGCCAGAAAAAGTTCAGAATGAGCTGGAGGGCGTAGCTGAGCAGTGCATCCATAACTTCGTAGGAATATGCCGGCTTTTGCAGATAAATGCGGGCGCTTCCAATTCCCATCAATATATACAGGATCGGCCAGACAATCGGGAAGAGAAAGGCGGGAGGGGCGAGCGGAGGCTTGATCAGCACCGCATAGATTCTCATATTGCCATGTGTTAGAAAGGCAGCTAGACCGCCGACGCTAAGTGCAATAACAACAGAAATGAAATAGGGTTTTAATTTAGCCCACATAGGAAACCTCATGACAGCGAAAAATTCTATACTATTCTATGCGGAATGCAAATCTCTTATGTGGGCGTTATATGGCAGAAAACGTTTTATTTTCTATGGTGAATGGAGTAATGCAGGCTTTGCAGCAGTGCGATAGCTTCATTCAGTGCGGACTGCTCATAAAATTCGATCCGAAGCACACCTTCTTCAAATTCTCTATTGTGTATAATGCCAATATTTTTTATGGAAATGTCAGCATTGGCGAGCAGCGAGGCGATGGAGGCGATTGCGCCGGTCTCGTCGGGAATGTCCACATAACATGCAAATACTTTGTTGATGGGACCTCTCGGCAAGTCGGAAAAAGAATCCCGGTATTCCTTGGAGGCAGCGAACAGGTTATAGGTGAAGCCTGCCTGCTTTGACCGTACTGCTTTGCTGATAATCTGCAGTGAGGCAGTATAATCATCCAGCAGATCCGCAATGTTTTCAGTGTTTGACATGCAGATGGACTCCCACATGTCAGGAGAGGAGGAAGCAATGCGCGTGATGTCCTTAAAGCCTCCTGCGGCAATCATCTTCATGGTTTCCTCTGCGGAATCATGGTCGTGTACCAGATTGGCGAGAGCGGCGGCGACAAGGTGCGGCACATGGCTGACAGCCGCTGTCACATAGTCATGCTCCTGAGCGCTTAATTGTATTGGAATCGCGCCCATTTTGTTGACGAGAGAGGAGTACGCTGCAACTGCTTCCTTGGCGACAGCTTCTGTGGGTGTGAGGATATAATATGCATTTTCTAATAGAACGGGATTGGCATTTGAAAATCCCGTTTTTTCGCTGCCTGCCATAGGATGACCGCCGATGAAACGGCTGTCTAGCCCGAGGCGCGATATGGTCTCGTGGATAGGACCTTTGACGCTGCCGACATCCGTGAGGATTGTTTTTTCGGATAAAACGGGTTTGAGCTGTTCTAAAAACTTGTTGTTGACAGCGACAGGAGCGCACAGGAATATTAGATCGCATTCAGAAAATAAGGTATTGATTTCAGTTGTGCCGACATCTATTGCGCCGGCGGAGAGCGCTTCGTCGAGCGTGGATTGTCTGCGCGCGTAGGCGGTGATATGCGCATCGGGGCAGGTCTGCCGCAGTGCAAGTGCGATCGAGCCGCCGATTAAGCCAAGACTTAAAAAACCGAATTTGTTCATTATCATAGTATTTTAATCCTTTCCGATAGTAGTTAACACAGTATTGCCTCCATTCTTCATCCTGACCTGACACAGATATCAGGCATTGTTTTTCACTGTTATTTCTGCAATACTGTACTGGTTCTAAAAAATGATAGGAATAGAATATATTTTATCATTGTATCATAAATCTGTAAACAGATATGTCAAGCTAAAAAGTTTTAGCAAAAATCACGAAAATTGATAAAGTATTTTATGCAAAATAATGTATGCAAAATGCACAAAAAAGATTGTATTGTCTGAAAATATATAGTAAAATTGTAATATTAAGAGCAACGCGAAATAATTAATGATCAGATTGCTCAGTTTCATTAATCGAGTAGAGAAGATTCATCTTTCTCGACTCGCGCCGGGCGTTCGTCGGCTTGCTGACATATTTCATTTGGACGCCTGTGTACATAAAAAAGAGTGCTCGCCGGGAGCGCTCGCACAAATAGGAGGTAGCTGCAATGAATATTTACACAACTGATAAGATCCGAAACGTAGTGTTGTTAGGTCATGGTGGGGCTGGAAAGACCAGTCTTGTGGAGTCAATGGCATATTTGTCAGGAATCACTTCGCGTATGGGAAAGGTAGAAGATGGCAATACAGTCAGCGATTATGGCAAGGAAGAGCAGAAGAGAAGGATTTCCATTAGTACTTCTGTCATACCGATTGAGTGGGATGGCGTGAAGATCAATGTTCTTGACACACCTGGGTATTTTGATTTCATAGGTGAGGTTGAGGAGGCAATCAGTGCAGCAGATGCAGCGATCATAGTAGTATCAGGCAAGTCCGGCGTCGAGGCAGGGACAGAGAAGGCTTGGGAGCTTTGCGAGAAATATAAGCTGCCGAGAATGATTTATGTGACTGGAATGGATGCTGACAACGCATCGTTTAAGAATGTTGTGGAGAAGCTCACAGAGATGTATGGCAAGAAGATTGCACCGTTCCATTTCCCAATCAGGGAGAATGAGAAATTTGTGGGTTATGTGAATGTTGTGAGTGAGACAGGAAACCGCTGGAAAGGCAAGGATGTCGAGGAGTGTGAAATCCCAGATTACAGCATGGACAATCTGAATCTGTACAGAGATACTTTAATGGAGGCGGTAGCTGAGACAAGCGAGGAGTTTATGGATCGCTATTTCAGCGGTGAAACATTCTCTGAAAATGAGATTCGAGCAGCACTGCGAACAAATGTTATTGACAGTTCGATCGTTCCGATTAGTATGGGATCGAGCCTGTTATGCCAAGGTACATACACACTGCTTGACGATATTGTGAAATATATGCCAAGCCCTGAGAACAGGCAGCTTGCAGGCTTTAATATGAAAACCAATGAGGTATTTGAGGCAAACTATGATTTTGCCAAGGCGAAATCAGCGTATGTGTTTAAGACAATCGTGGACCCGTTCATCGGCAAATATTCTCTGATAAAAGTATGCTCTGGTGTATTTAAGGCAGATGACACAATCTATAATAAAGATAAGGATATTGAGGAAAAAGTTAATAAGTTATATATCTTACAGGGCAGCAAGCCTATTGAAATCAGCGAGCTGCATGCAGGTGATATCGGCGCGATCGCAAAGCTCACGGCTGCCAGGACAGGAAACACGCTCTCCACAAAGGCGACCGTGATTGAGTACGGAAAGTTTGAGATCTCGAAACCTTATACGGCAAAGCGCTATAAGGTGCCAAACAAGGGGGACATTGATAAGGTTTCACAAGCATTGCAGAAGATGTCACATGAAGATCAGACGCTGAAGGTGGTCAATGATGTAGAGAACAGACAGACATTGCTCTACGGTATTGGCGATCAGCAGCTTGAGATTATCCAGAGCCGTCTGGCAAATGAGTACAAGTGCGAGATTGAGCTGAGTGATCCAAAGATTGCGTTCCGCGAGACGATCAAGAAGAAATCGGATGTGGAGTACAAGTATAAAAAGCAGTCCGGCGGGCATGGGCAATATGGTCATGTCAAAATGCGTTTTGAGCCGTCTGGTGATTTGGAGAAAGCGTATGTGTTTGAGCAGGAGGTTGTAGGCGGTGCTGTTCCGAAGAACTATTTCCCTGCTGTTGAGAAAGGAATGCAGGAATCTGTTCTGAAAGGACCTTTGGCTGCCTATCCAGTCGTAGGAGTAAAGGGAATATTGTATGATGGTTCTTATCATGCAGTGGATTCCTCGGAAATGGCATTTAAGACCGCGGCGATTCAGGCATTTAAGAAGGGATTTATGGAGGCAGGACCTGTGCTGCTTGAGCCGATTGCCTCGCTCAAAGTGACAGCGCCAGAGCGCTACACAGGCGATATTATGGGCGACTTGAATAAGCGGCGCGGCAGAGTGCTTGGAATGAATCCGATCGGGAACGGCAAGCAGGTTATTGAAGCAGATATTCCGATGATGGAGCTGACTGGCTACTGCACAGTGCTTCGTTCTATGACCGGCGGGCGCGGCAGCTTTGAGTATGAGGTGACGAGGTATGAGCAGACACCAAATGATATTCAGGAGGCGCAGGTGAAAGCGAGAGCAAACAAGGTAGCGGATTCTGCGGACGTATAATATATTATTAGCCGCGAAGCGGCATATTTCCTTATGCGGCTGTGTGCATAACTTTATACTGAGTGGTCAGTCTTTCCGACCGCCAGTATAGCTGCGAAGCACTATCACAAAAGTGGTGCCGCCACCTGGCGTGTCTGTTACTCTGATATTACCGTGGTGTGCGGTAATGATATCATAGGCAATGGCGAGACCCAGCCCGAAGTGATTTTTGTCACTTCGGGCTTTTTCGCTGCGGTAAAAGCGATCAAATATTTTTGACTTTTCCTCGTCACTAATTCCGACGCCTGTGTCAGAAATTTTAATTTCAAAGTGCTTGTTCAAATAATCGGCGGACAGACAGATTTTACCGCCTTCTGGTGTATAGCTGACAGCATTGTGCAGAAAGATTGTGAGTACCTGTATAATGCGTTCGCTGTCACACATGCAGTCAGGGAGCGGATCTTCAGGAAGAGAGACTTTGATTTGAATGTGTTTTGCAGCTGCCATATTTTCAAAAGCCTCACAGGCATTTAGAACCAGTGTATCGAGCTGGGTGCGCAGCGGCTTGATGTCGAGATGCCCTGTGTCACAGCTTAGCAGAGTGAGCATGTCATTCAAAAGTCTTGATGTGCGCAGAGCTTCGTTTTTGATCGTGGTCAATTCAGGAGATGCATCTCTGTCAAGCCCTGCCTCGGCACATGAGAGTATGACTGCGAGCGGTGTCCGCAGCTCATGTGAGGCGGAGGCGATAAATTGATTTTGGCGCAGCCTGCTTGCCTCGATAGGATTTAGCAGTTTACCAGTAAAAATCCATGCGAATATCCAGATTGCAATGAGGGCGAGCGTGATAATGCCCAGAAATAAATAGCGCTGTCTTGTCATTTGCGTTTGGATGGATGCAAGCGGTGCAGCCAGCAGAATTTCCAGTGTGGACGTATTTTTTTCCATATGGATTACGAAACAGCAGTAACCGGACTTGCTGATGCTTATGTCATTTTTATGGTTCAGAACAAAGGAAGTATAGCTGCTTTTATAGGAGAGTGTATTGCGAGTTAGAGAGGCATATTCATTATGGTAATAGTTCCATGCTTTGTTGAGCACCTGCTTTCTCTCATTGCTTTTCTGTATTTTATTGGTATCATATAGAAATTCGATATTGTTGTCCATCAAGGATACATAGTATTTTTTGCCGGATTCAAGCTGGGACAGCCATGTGTTGCTGATAATGTCCTGCTGCTCAATGTAGGAGACGATGGTGTAAATATCACTTTGATAAGAGTACATCTTGTTTTTCATCATGTTATTTTCAGAAATCAGGAGATAGCCAAGCGTCATTACAATTAAAATCAATGTGGTAATACAGCCGTTTAGCAGCGTCAGGTGAAGGTGTGCTTTTTTGATGGTATTCATGTGATAGAAATTGATTCCTCTCTGTTCTTCCAGTTATTCTTCCAGCAGGCAGTAGCCAATGCCTCGGATTGTTCTTAGTTTCAGGCGGCTTCCGACTGCTTTGAGCCGCCTGCGGACGAAGTAAATATAGTTGTCGAGATTTCCCTCCTCGACATCGCTGTCAGGACCCCAGATTTTTAGCAGAAGCGTGTTTCTTGACAGGGTTTGACCGCCATTTTTGACAAATATTTCAAGCATTGCACCCTCACGCTTGGAGCAGGTACAGCTGCCAGCCGGTCCGGTGAGGGTGTTTGATGTCTCATCAAAACTGATATCGCAATAGGTGGGCAGTTCCGTTTGGCTGATAACAGGAGAGCGTCTTGTGACACACTGGATACGTGCCAGCAGCTCCTCAAACGCAAACGGCTTTACCAGATAATCGTCGGCGCCAAGATTCAATCCGGTTACTTTGTCGTTCAGGGTGCCAAGCGCCGTGATCATGAGAATAGGGATGCTGATGCCCTGTCTGCGCAGTTTGGTCAGTATCATAGTGCCCTCCATGCCAGGAAGCATTCGGTCGAGCAGGATCACATCATGGATGTTCTGTGCAGCGTAATAGAGCGCTTCCTCCCCGTCATAGCAGGAGTCCACATCAAAGCCTCTTGAAATCAGTTGGTTTGTTAGTGATTCATTTAATTTCTTGTCATCTTCGGCGAGTAGTATACGCATGGTTGCTCCTCCATAGAGTAAAGTATTTTTGTACTTTATATTGTACTTTATTTATCTCTAAATAATCTCTAAAATTCATTTTGTAATGCAGGCAAATTCATTTCTTAACAGTATTTTGGCATATTTTGTGTCGTTTGTTATTGTCTGTCAGATAGTGTTCACAGATTTTAACCAGTAAAGGCAGATTAATAAAAGTCTGTCTCGCTTTCTGACATTATTTTATGAAAGATAGCTTTAGTATACTTGATACCTATTAAGGTGTAAAGTCCGAGTAGATTTTTAATTTTATTTATTTAGTTTTTAATGTAAATTTAGAGAGCATTTAGAGCTTTCTGTGCTATGATGGGAAACATATCAAAATAGATCTGGAGGTTTGCAATGAGAAAAAATTTAATAATCACAAGAGCGGCGGCATTTCTTATGTCCGCTGTAATCGGAGTAACAGCGGCAGGTTGTGGCACACAAGCAAAACGTTCTGAATATGAGACAGACTTGCTTGTGATAGATAACGACCTGTCTGCTGCACAGCAGGATCACTTGGACAATAACGGTACCGGGCGGTATGTGGAAAGGACAGTCTGTGAAGGCGACTATTGGGACCGGGTGGAAAAACAGACTCTCAGTGATGGTCAGATTGTATTTGTCAACAGTATGACCAGTCAGAGATTTGTGTCGAAAGATGGCGGAGATACATGGGATATCGAGCAGAATGAGTCATTTGCCGCTTTTGTGAAAGAGCATTATCCGATTTCGACCGCGTTGTCAAAAGATGGCACATTGGCGCTGATCTGCATGGACAAAAAAGATGCGTCGGCGGACATAGAACAAATGGAATACGTCTATCGACTATATATTTATTATACAGACCATACTGTCAAGCAGATTGAAATTGACCTGCCAGATGCCGAATCCAGTCTGAGCGAAGCGGCATTCGACGAGCAGGGTGGGCTGTTCGTGTATGCAAGCGGCTGCAGGATAATTTATAAGGTGGATATTAATACGGAAACGGTCAAGAAGCTGACGATACTTCAAGAGAGCTGTTATCTAATGGAATGTAGGAATGATATATTGATGTGCATGGCTGCTCAAAAAATATTTCTGTATGATCTGGAAAAGGAACAGTTTATAGAAGATGAGACGCTCGACAGTTTTATCATGGATACTTATCAAGATCTGTCTTGGACGGGAGCCGGATTTACGGCATATTCTTTTTTGGGAGAGGACAAGACCATCTATATTGCGGGTGACAAAGGGCTTCATCGGCACGTGATTGGCGGGAGCACCATCGAGCAGGTGATGGATGGAAGTCTTACTATGCTGAGTACGCCGTCGCACAGCATTCTGGCGATGACGTTGAATGACAGCAATGAGTTTCTGACTGTATATTCGGATGGAATCATTGTCAAAGCCGCCTATGACGCGAAAGTGCCAACCGTTCCGAACGAAAAACTTACCGTGTACAGCTTGTATGATAATGATATGGTAAAGCAGACAATCTCTGCTTACCAGACACAGTACCCAGAAATGTTCATCGAATATCAGGTCGGACTGGAAGATGGCAGCATCACGCGGGAGGATGCGTTGAAAAAGCTGAATACACAGCTTCTTGGCGGAAGCGGACCAGATATCATGCTGCTTGACGGTATGAATATTGACGCCTATACGGAGAAGGGTGTGCTGATGGAGTTGTCGAATATTGTTAATGAGGCGGAGGAGAAGGACGGATTATACAAGAATTTGATTGAGAGTTTAAGCGAGGACGACAACATTTATGCGATTCCCTTGGAGTTTCATATTCCGGTTGTCATAGGACAGAAAAATGTAGTAGACAGTATAACAGATTACAGGTCGATGGTAGAACTGTTTGAGAAGGCGCGGGAGGAATACACGGATACAGACATTTTGGGAATTAGTTCGGCAAAGGGGATCATGAAGCGTGCCATGCCAATATGTGCCCCGTCATGGCGGGATGGGAAAGCGTTAGACGCACAGAAAGTCAAAGAGTTTCTTGCACTTTCCAAGAGGCTTTACGAGATACAGATGAATGGGACGCCCGCAGAGGCAATCGCTAATTATCAGAGGCGGGTTTCAGCAGATGATACGGCAAATTTTGAAAATAGCCCTTATTTCAAAGGCTTGAATGAGGGGATTTGTCTTGAAAGGCGCTGCTCGTTCGCTTTCGGTGAAACCTTGGGTGCGTACACATATCGCGATATGTTGTCTGTACCGCGCGTAGAAGGTATGGAACAAGTGATATACAAACCATTAGACGGGCAGAGTACCAAAGTGTATCACCCAGAATCCATAGTAGGTATTAATGCAGCAACAGAATCTATTGACAGGGCACAACAGTTTGTTGCCTTGATGCTCAGCACAACAGTTCAGGATCATACCCCGTCTGGTTTTCCTATCAATAAAAAGTCGCTGGCATCAACTTTTGCTTACAATGAGAACAAACTGGATGAAAATGGAGGTCAGTATTCTACCTCCTATACAATCGATGGCGTGAACTACAGATTTACGATTTATCCTGTCAATCAGGATGGCATTGACCTGCTGGAACAGTGGATTGCAGGTTTTGACACGCCTTATCTGAGCGATGCTGCGCTTGAAAATGTGGTCTATGCGCAGGGCGTGGAGTATATTGAGGGGCGTAAGGAACTCGATGAGGCAGTGGATGAGATTGTAAACAGCGTGGAAATCTATCTGGCTGAATGAGATATAGAAAAGTTATTCAAGTGTCAACCACCATAGTACTTCTCTGTGCCTTTTATTTGGTAAATCACCAGTCTATTGCAATAAATTTCACAGTTGTTTTTCATATCTCAATTCCATGCATTAACGATTGACAACTGGATATGATTGCTCTATACTAGTATTTAAACACTATATATAG
>CAMWJQ010000109.1 GCA_947174615.1 uncultured Lachnospiraceae bacterium | reverse complement strand
GGCATACGAGATCTAGTACGGTCTCGTGGGCTCGGCGATGTGTATAAGCGACAGCTCTCCCACACCTGCCGCTGCCAGAACGCCCAGACAGGTCATTGTATTTTTGAGTATTCCCATCGTCTATGCCTCCACTCAGTTATTCCTCAATCTCCGCTTTCTTCAATGCTTCTTTGGCTTCCTTCTTGGCTTCCTTCATCTCCTTTTTTGCTTCTTTTTTTGCTTCCCTGGCTTCTTTCTTCGCCTCTTTTTTCTTGCGCTGGATAATGTCGTTTAGTTTCAGCGCCTTGTCAATATTTCCCTCAACCCTGAGCTTCTGCGTCGTAAATGCCCAGACGGGATCCATCTCACCCTCCGCAATCTTTCGAAATACATCCGGCGTACTGATAAACATCGCATCCCTGTCGTAGAACTCATATGGCTCTACATAGAGTACGCCATCCTTAACCTCCACATAAAATGCACCGCCTGCTTCCTCGTCCTCAATATTAAACTGATATGCAAGATGCTCGTGAATATCGCTCACATCTGCTCCCATAAATTTCCCCTTAATCTCATAAAAAAAATCTGCGTATGTCATTATTTTTCCTCCAATACTATGAATCCCACTATATTTCAACTTGTACAGCCTGCTGACAAAAAATCATGTCTCGACATTTTTCGACCATCAGTCGGCTTTTGATACTTATATCCTATCATATTTTTCGACCAACGGTCAAGTATATTCTCCCCAAAATTTACCGCTCTTTCCTACTCTTTTTTATTACATATTTGACAATTGTCCCACCGCCGGAAACGTGTTATACTTATTTTAATTACCCTTGATTCGCATGGTATCATTTATAGAGAAAGTATAGAGAAAGGTGGCATCATCCATGCCTGTCACACAAAAAAAAGGAAAAAAAATTGATCTGATACTGGACGCACTCCAGCAGCTTCTCGAAGAAAAGAAAATACAGAACATCTCTGTCAGCGAGATTGCACAGCGGGCAGGAATCGGAAAAGGAAGCATCTACTACTATTTCACATCCAAAGACGCCATTCTGGACGCACTGATCGAGCGCAGCTATGAAAAGCCGCTTCTCACTGCCCAGAACCTTGCCGCGCAGACAGAAATCTCGCCCTTCACACGCATGGCAATGCTGTTTCAGGCATGCCAGAATTCTTCTGTGGCGTTTATCCAGCAAAATGGCAGCTCCTCGGACAACGCCAGCGCGCAGGATCTCGCTTTTTTACATCAGAAGTACTTGTCGCATGTCATATCGGAATTAAAGCCTGATTTGACAGAAATCATCAAGCAGGGGATCCAAAATGGTGAGATTCATTTCGATTACCCTGCAGCCCTCGCAGAAATTGTGCTGATTGTGATTGCCGTGAAGCTGGACAATTCCCTGCTTCCCTCCACACCACAAGAAACAGAAGAGACTTTAAAGGGACTCATTGCCTTACTTGAGAAGGGGACAGATATCGCACCTGGAACACTCAGTTATCTCTCGCTGGTTCCCTTTGTATAAATTCATACAGGGAAGGTTCTTTCTCCTGTATGAGGCTGCACATAAACAGGACGCGGACAGCATTCGCTGCTCTCCCGCGTCCATTTACAGATCATGGCATTGCCCGCTGCATTTTTTTCACCAGATAGACAAATTCATCCTTGTAATCGTCCTCGTCGGTGTCCACCTTCTTGAGCAGTGCGCGGATATTCTCAAAAGAAGATTCTCCCTTGTACGCACTGTCCCGCAAAATCAACCCAAACTCTGCCACTGCCGCCGCAAAATAGAAATCCTCGGACGGTTCTTTTATATAATCCTCCTCTTTCACAGGATATTCCTTCAAAATACTTTCTTCCTCCTCTGGTTCTTTGTAGCGTATTTTCAGGTTCAGCCACTCTCCGTTTTTGACACCTGTATCAGTCTTATTCTCCTGATACTTTAACGCTGTCTCCGGTATTTCCTGCCCGGAATCTACCGGAATCACCTCATAGAGCGCCGTCACCATATGCCCTGCACCAATTTCTCCGGCATCCTTTGCGTCATCATCAAAATCCTCCGTTGCAAGCGCCCTGTTCTCATATCCCAGCAGGCGGTATCCCTTGATATATGCGGGATTAAATTCAACCTGTAATTTTACATCTTTGGCAACCGTGACAAGCGTCGCCCCCATCTGCTCCACGAGCGCCTTTTTTGCTTCGCCAATCGAATCAATATACGCATAATTGCCATTGCCGTGGTCGGCAAGCGTTTCCATTTTATTATCTTTAATATTTCCTGTCCCAAAACCAAGTACTGTCAAATAGATCCCAGACTCCTTCTTTTCGGTAATCAATGCATCCAGCTCGCTCTCGCTGCTGGGTCCCACATTCAAATCACCATCCGTCGCCAAAATCACGCGATTGTTCCCACCCTTGATAAAATAATACTCCGCTAGCGCATATGCCGTTCCAATCCCTGCCGCACCGTTTGTCGAACCTCCCGCCTCCAGCGCATTGACTGCCGCGATGATTTCTTCCTGATTGTCCCCGCTTTCGCCCTTTAAAACCACACAGTCCGCACCCGCATACGTCACAATCGACACCGTGTCCTTCTCGCCAAGCTCCTGCGCCAGCATGGTAAAGGACTTCTGCAAAAGCGGTAATTTGTCATCCGTGTACATGGAACCCGAGACATCCAGTAAAAATACAAGATTCGAATCTGGCGCCTCGCTAAAGTCAATTTCTTCTGTCTTTAAGCCAATCTGCAATAGTTTTGCGTCTTTATTCCAAGGACAGTCCCCGATCACTGTCGTGACGCCAAACGGCTCCCCCTTCTTCGGCAGTTTATAGTCATATGAAAAATAATTGAGCATCTCCTCGATGCGCACAGCGCCCTCCGGAATCTCCTCAAGCGAATACCCACTCTCAATCATGCGGCGGAGATTGCTGTACGACGCCGTGTCAACGTCTGCCGAAAATGTGGAGAGCGGGTCATTTGCCACAGATTTAAATCCCGGCTCCTTCAACGCGCTGTACTCCTCGGTGTTCCAATCCGGCGCCTGCATATCGCTTGAATCGAACGCTACATCATCCGATACGCAGGCATCCATCTCGTAAAACCGAGCTTCCCCGGCAGTCTGCATTCCTTCGTCTGCGTCACCCATGTCATATACCACATCATCGGGCATCTTATCATTCTGTATGATGTTCTTTGACGGAGAATCTGCCTGCGGGGTATTCGCCGCCCCGTTATCCGTCCCTCCTAAGTTTGCTCCGCATCCATAAAGTGACACAGTTGTCATAATTAAGCTCAATAGTGCACAGACATTTTTCTTCTTCATATCTTTTCCATCCCTTTCGTTTGCCCTGAAAACGAAACAAACAGGTCTGTTTCGTTCTTATTATAGTTCTTGTTATACTATACACGAAACAAACCTTGGAATTTTATGGATTTATCTCCGAACAATATAAAAACATTACAACTGTGTCATCCCTCCCACCAGAATCAGCCTGTTATCGTCATAAATCCCAGGGAACTGACTCATACGAAGAGGATTGGTTCCGCGCCCTGCCTCGATCGTGTAGCCGGGGCGGTTATATGTCTCAATAAACCAATCTTTATAGCCTGCATAACCTGACGCATAGGGCGTTTCCTCCACCTGATAACCACTTACCTTCCCGAAATATTCCGCGATGCGCCTTGAACGCGCCGGCTCATAATCAAGATATTTCCAGTATATAACCTCACCCTGTGTATGATATGCCAGAATCAGCTGAAAATCATGGGCAGTCGTAAAATGATACATGTTGATGCTCTCTACCGCCGACAACGGCGCTTCTCCCACAAAATCCCGCGGCGCCGGCGATATGTAGCCCTGTGCAAACTTAATCTCTTTTGCATTCTCCCAGCCTGCCGGAAACTGCAGATTCAGATCCACTCCACTTATATTTGCCTTCCAGCCGTCAGGATATGGGATCGACGGATAGTCCGATGCGATTGCCATTGTCTGCTCGAGATACTCTTCATTGCGTATCATGCCATTCACAAGATCTGCACCGTCTGGATTGACCATCGGAATCAAAAACAAACTATATCTGTTAAACAGCTCTTTGGTATCCTCCCCATAGAGATCTTCTCCCTCCGCATACGCCTTTGCATACGTCTCCGCAAACTTTAATAAAATCGGCGTTGTGATCCACTCGTTTGCATGAAAACAGGCATTGTAGCTGACTTGTGTTGGTCCCTCACCAAGTTGCAGATAACACACCTCCCTGCCCATGACGCTTTTTCCGATACACCCCGAAATCAAAAATGGATAGCGAACCTTCAAGCCCTCCAAGATCAAGTCCGTCAGGATCGAAGTGTACGGTACGCTTTCATCCACAAGCGCCAAAGAAAAAGGAACGTAAATCCGCGTTCCTATCTGTAGCTTCATGGCGTCAATAGACGGATTTGCCGTCAATATAGCTGACACCAGTGTATCATATGTATTGGCTATTTCCCATAAGGTATCCCCGGCTGTGATCACGTGCGTCGTATAACCGCTGAGGTATGGCGTCAGCTTCGCCCACACGGCTCTGTCCACATAGCAGCCGACGCCCTCCCCCATAAATTCTTTCAATGCGTCACATGTCTTTCGATCGAACTGACCGTTGATTTCATTTAGATATCCTGCCCTTTTCAGCGCCAACTGCAAATACTGCACTGCAACGCCTACATCGCCAACATAAATATTCCTCATAAATTCCTGTTACCATCAAATCTTATATTTCTATAATCTATGCGCAGAACCTGCGAATCATACATTTTAGATCGCTGTTAAATAATCTTACACAAACTGTCCTGAATCCCCTTTACGACCTCTGGCTTATTCATGGAATACACATGAATATGCTTGATTCCGTTGGCAATCAAATCTATGATCTGGTCTGTGGCATAGATGATGCCTGCCTGCTGCATCGCCTCTGGATTCCTGCCAAAACAGTCCACGATACTGCGAAAACGCATTGGCACATTACAGCCGGACAACTTCACAGCGCTCTGTAACTGGGATGGTCTCGTTATTGGCATAATGCCCGGTATCACCGGAACGCCAATCCCTGCCTCACGCACACGGCAGAGAAAATTATAAAAAATATTGTTGTCAAAAAACATCTGCGTGGTCAGATATGCACAGCCTGCATCAACCTTTTTCTTCAGATTCAGGATATCCTCCTGTGAGTTCTCAGACTCGACGTGTCCCTCAGGATAACACGCCCCGCCGATACACATACCGCCAAATGCCTGAATATCCTCCACTAACTCCGACGCATAGTGATAGTCCGTAAACGGCTCTCCCTCAAACTCCTTTGGTCTGTCACCGCGCAGCGCAAGCACGTTCTCAATACCTGCCTGTTTCATTTCCAAGAGCGCCTGCCGGATGCCCTCTTTCGTCGCGCCGACACAGGTCAGATGGGCAATCGTTGTAACGCCATACTCCTCCTGTATTCCTTTTGCGAGCTTCAGCGTGTTTCCGCCCGTGCTGCCGCCTGCGCCGTAAGTTACACTCATATAGCTCGGCTTTAATTTCGCGACCCCATAGGCGGCCTCTTTCACCAACTCGTAGTTTGATGTTACTTTCGGCGGAAAAACTTCAAAGGACAGCGTCACATCATTTTTCTGTAATATCGTATCTAATTTCATTTCCTATACATCCTTTCGTAATCTGAATAATCTTCTGGTTTTGCTATTCATTTTTGTCTAATTTTTCCTCAAATACATCCTCCGGTACAGGCTTGCTATAACGGTATCCCTGTGCCACATACGCACCGATCTCCATCATCAGCTCCGTGTCGTCCTCGTTCTCAACACCTTCGCACACAACCTGTGCATCCAAGTCCTGTGCGAGATTGACGATATTCTTCATAATCTTTACCTGCCGCACGCGATTCTCGTTATTTAACAAAAACGAACGGTCTAATTTAATAACCGACGCAGGGATCTGCTCAAATACACCCAGTGATGAATATCCTGAACCAAAGTCGTCAATCGAGAGCCGAATCCCCTTCCTGCGCAAGATCTCGACAGTCTCCTTTACCTTGTGCTGCTGAAGCTCCTCCACAACGAGCGTCTCCGTGATTTCGACTTCTATGTACTCCTTGGGAATCTGGTATTTGTGCATTATCGCCTCAAACTGCTCTGGGAAATTTTCTTTCACAAAATGTATCCGCGAAAAATTGCAGGAGATCGGCACCACGTTCTTGCCTTCATCCATCCGCCTGCGAAGCAGTTTACAGGCACTCTCCATCACAAAAAAGTCAATCTCTGTAATGCGTCCTGTCTGCTCATAATAAGGAACAAAATATCCCGGCGCCCGGATCGCGCCGTTGTCCGTCGGGTCCTTAAAGCGGACTAATGCCTCTGCCCCCACGATCTGCTCGCTTCTGATATCAACCTTGGGCTGATAGTACGCCACAAAATCCTTATGGATATCAACGGACTCCAGAAGCTTCTCCCTGTCATGATGCTCCTTTAACTGAACACGCAGATTTTCATCATAAATCCGTATCTCATTGCTGTAACTGTTTTTCAACAGATCAGACGCCTGTATCGCGTAGGAGATGGACACCTGTATGTCATCGCTCCCCGGCGGGATACAGCAGACGCCCATCGTGACTGGCATACGCATATCTGCCGTCTCATATATGCGCTGTGCAATGTTATTTTCCAATTCTGCAAGCCGGGACTCAAGCTGCTCTAAGGTGTCATATGCCACAAATAACACGAAATTATCACCATGACTTCTGGCGTAAAGCTCTTTCTCGCCGTCAATGTTCTCCGATAAAACCTGAACCATCAGCTCGAGAATCTTCTGCCCTGCATACCAGCCGTACAGTGTATTGTACCTTCGGAATTGGCAGATATCCATATAGGCAAGCGCATATTTTTGATTCTTGTCCGATGCCAGCCGTAACTGCGCACGATATTTCAGGTAATTTAGATTCCAGATGTCCAGTTCTGTGTCCTTATACATCAATTTCTGTATGCGTCTGCTGTCGCGGAGCATATGCAGCATCACCAGAACGACTGCCGCCGCGATGAGGCTGATCAGAATGATAATCAACAAACTGTGCGCCCTGATAAAACTTTCGACACTGTTCTTGGCAAAGAGATTATCTTTGAGCATATAATCGCTCACCATTTTGTCGCTCACTTCCATCAGCTCTTTGTTCAGAATGCCCAGCAATGATGCGCCTGCGCTCGTGTTGACTGCCATATAAATGACATGAGTGTCATTTAGTACACTTCGTATCTCCAGTTTATTCAGACGCAGATTCGAGCCAAGCAGATACTCCGACAGATAGCCGTCACAGATGGCGGCGTCCGCCTTTTTCTGGCTGACAGCATGCAGACATTCAAGCTGTGAGTCAAAGAACAAAATCTGTGCATCCTCATTCACCAGCGATGCAATATTCTCCTCCTCATTCCCATTTTTTACAGCAGCCAATGTCCCGATCTCGTTTGCCTTACTGTCACGCTCCATGATGATAACGTGCGGCACTTTTGCATATGCTTTGCTCACAGCGATCCCGGAGCTGCGCATACTCTTTGGCGTATCGCCGCAGTAATCCAAGAGATCAATGCTGCCATCTGACAACGCCTGCTTCGCCTCCTCCATGTTCTCCATCTTGATATAAGTAAAATTCAGCCCCGTAAGTACTGAAATCTCATCCAGCACCTGCTTGGTCAATCCGTGATACACACCTTCATTCTCATAAGAAAATGGATAATAACCATCAAAATAACCGACTGTGACCGTTTTCTTTTCCTCTATGTATGCCTTCTCATCATTTGTCAGCAAAATAGTCTGATCCAGCCTGTTGTCATAATACTTTGTAATCAGCTCATTCTCAAGATCAGGGCGTTTCATCTTAATATCCGCAATACCTTGATTTAATTCCCGCATCACCTCATCATTGCCTTTATAGGAGATATAGTAAATCGGCATCGGCGCAAATCTGCCGATAATACGCTGCCCATCTCTGATTTCTGTAAGGGAATGCACCATCGCATCAATCTCTTCTGCATCAAGCGCCGCGTGAAGCTCCGCTGTGCTGTTATATTCCTTTACCTTAGGATTACGTATACCATGATCGGCAAGATACTCATAAAATTCTTCTTTTCTGACATATGTCTCCACCACGCCAAATGCTGCCTGCTCCATCGCGCCAAAATCCTCATACGGCAGCTTGCTCTCACCATTCACTGCGATCGTGCCAAATGTGTACCCGCTTGCGAGGTTCGCATATTGATAGATTTCAGCTCTTTTGCTGGAATACTGTGCCGAACCGACTAAATCAATCTCCTTGTCAGCCAATAGCTGCAATGCGGCATCCCAGCTGTCACACTCCACATACTCGATTTCCCAATTGACATAATCACATAATGTCTCCAAATACTCCACATCCATGCCAAAATACGTGCCATCCTCATTTTTCTCATGATAACCCTCCATGGGAAAAAATCCAACCTTCACCGTGCGCTTCTGTGCTCCGTACACCTGTGGTATCCCCAATAAGCCTCCTGAACTGCAGACACACACAAACAGCATCATGACAGCAAGCATCACCCCCGTGCAACTTTTTATCACTCTTTTTCGTTTATAATCCATTGTTTCCTTCCTCTTTTTATAACCAACACGCTTTGAGATATTATGCAGAGCCGCTCTCTCAATTCTCCAGAATATGTATCCTATTATATCATGACTAACAACTTTTTTAAATACAATTTTATTCTCTTTCTGCCCCCCTTATGTCCACAACATCCCCGATCACGATCACGGCAGGCGTCCGAATCCCTGCTTCTGCCGCTCTCGCTGCGATATCAGAGAGTGTCCCACACACGATTTCAACCGATGAATCAAAATTGCCGTGAATCACGGCTGCCGATGTGGATGCTTTTTTTCCAGCGCCAATCAGCCCTTCCGCAAGCCGGCGAAGCTGACCAAAGCCCATTAGAAACACCAGTGTCCCCTCAAGATCGGCGAGGGTCTCATAATCGATATCCAGACATTGACCTGTAGCCCGATCTGCCGTATGCCCCGTGAACACATGAAAGCTTCTGCTGACCTCCCTGTGTGTCACCGGAATCCCGGCAAATGCAGGAACTGCGATGCAGGAAGTGACGCCTGGTATATACTCTGCATAAATTCCTTCTCTGCGAAGCGCCGACATCTCCTCCATGCCCCTGCCAAACACAAACGGATCGCCCCCCTTTAGCCGGACAATCAGACCGCCCTCCCGCGCCTTTCGTATTAAAAGCGCGTTGATCTGTTCCTGCGTCATACTGTGCCTGCCGCTGCGCTTCCCTACATAAATCCGCTCACAGCGCTCGGAAGCATGTTCCAAAAGTCTCTGGTCTATCAAATCATCATACACAAGAACCCGTGCCTGCCGTATCGCACGCAGTCCCCGCACCGTAATCAGATCATAACAGCCGCAGCCCGCACCGACCAGCATCACACCCTCTGTCGCATCCTCCTCGCCTCGTGCATAGGAATCAAGCCTGCGCATAGTCTCCCGCTCATCAAACACGGCATCTCTGTCCATACAGGCTCTCGCCGTCTCTTTCAGAAATGCTGCACGCCTGCTGTCCTCCTGAATATGCATCTTTGCCAAAGGTCTGAGACTCCCCAGATATGCAAGGATCGCGTCCATATCCGCAGGTATCATAGATACCACCCTGCTTCTTAGTTCCGCAGCTATCTCTGGACTCGTCCCCTCCGTCGAGATGCCAATACTGAGATTGCCCGACTTCACAAGAGACGGAAACAGAAAACTGCACGCCTCCCTGTCATCCACCACATTGACAAGAATGCCCTTCTCCCTGCAAAGCCTGCCAATCTCCGCGTTCACGCCCGCATCATCCGACGCCGCAATGACAAAGCTCACCTCATCCAAATCCGACGAATCAAACGTTCTATTGATGACACATATGTCATTTTCCGCTGCTGTCCGTTCCAGCTCCTCAGACACCTCCGGCGCCACAATTTTTACTTTTGCCCCATAGGGAAGCAGCTTTTGCAGTTTATGCAGCGCAATTTTACCACCGCCTGCAATCAGCCCCTTCTTCCCGCCAATATCCACAAAAAAAGGAAAATATGCCATTGCCCAAACCTCTCAGTCCCTAAAAAACCCCAGTCTGTGTATCAGCTCCAACACAACGTAAATTGCGGGCTGATGCACCATATAAATCTCAAAAGAATGCTTCCCCAGCCATTCCACCGGACGCCAAACACTATTTTCCAGAACCCGCACTGCATCTTTATCAC
>CAMWJQ010000108.1 GCA_947174615.1 uncultured Lachnospiraceae bacterium | reverse complement strand
AGAAATCTTTCGATATTGATATCATTTCTGATGGTGCTGCCGATTATTTATACCAATGTGCTTGGCGGAATCAGAAATGTGGACAGGCAGCTTCTGGAAATGGCGCAGGTCTTTCGCATCTCAAGGCTGCGTGTGGTGCGCTATATTTATCTGCCGCAGATCATGCCCTTTTTTTATTCAGCGTGCAGAATTTCACTTGGGCTTAGCTGGAAGGCAGGCGCCGCCGCGGAGGTGATCGGGATGCCGCGGGGGTCGATTGGAGAGCGGCTTCAGCAGGCAAAGATCTATCTGGATACACCGGATCTTTTTGCGTGGACGATTGTGGTCGTGGCACTGAGCCTTGGCTGTGAGAAGCTGGTATTGACCCTTATCATAAAATGCGCCGCGCGGCTGTCAGGAAGGGGAGTGGACCGTATTTAGTCGAAATGTTCCCCGGAGCGCTCCAGATCGTCTTCCAGCTCATCGGGCAGATATTTGCGAAAGATGTAGATAAAAATATTTGAGGTGAAGTAGGCGACAAGCCCTGCACCGCAGCAAATCATCAGCATAATAAACGGGACAAAGGATATCGTGAGCAGGATGAAGGTCCCATAAATAAAACATAACAGTAAAGAACACGGAAAATGCCTGAGCGACATAAGCAGGGCATTTTTTATATTGTCCCGGATTTTGTTCTCAAATTTTGCCTGCACAGGAAAGATGTAGAGCGTGGTCAGTACAAGGGGAATCAGGAAGATAGAACAGCTGATAATCATGATTCTGCCGACTGTATTGCCAAGGTACAATGCATATCGTAAGTCCGTGATGTAGAGCGAGAGGAGGACGACCATCCCCAGCCAGATCATCGTGGACTGCTTAAAGTTCTGTTTGAACGAGCGTTGAAAATTTCTGTGAACATAGCCCTCGTTGGTGCGAATCATTTTCATACAGGAATAGTACAGTGCGGTCGTGGAGGCGCCGATCGTAAAGACAGGCAGGCTGTACACGACCCACAGGACATGGAGAACCACAAGGTTATATACTAGATTAAAAAAGCGCCAGATAGGACCTTCGATAGAAAATAAATGCATAACTTCACCTCATTTATGATATTGATACTACAGTTCCCTTTTCTAATATTGAAACACATTCAACCGCCGCTGTAAAGAATGAATAGAATAATCTTTTGTAAAATCTTCCCATTTTAGGCGTTACTAAAACGGAGAAGATGATTTTGTGCAAATTGTATAACAAATACGAGAAAAAAGGCAAAAATGCTATCCGAAAATTATTATTTATTACGAAAAAACTAAAATAGTATTGTATAAACTAAAATAATATGTTAAGATAAGGTATCTTAAAAAACAGGTAAAAAAGACATCATGTAAAGGCTTGAAATGAATTAATAAGGAGGTAAAAAACATGAAAATGAAAAGGTTAGGCGCGCTTGCTTTGACGACAACTCTTGTGTTTGGAAGCGTTCTCACAGGATGTGGCGGCAAGGATAAGGGCACAACAGCGGACGGCAAGAAAAATCTCTCGGTATTTATCTTTGCAAATGATCATGAGTCACCGATTTACAAGGGCATGATCGAGAAGTACAAGGAGGCGCACTCAGATACGATCGGAAACATTGATGTCCAGATTACAACGCAGGATGAGTACTCCAAGACATTGACCGGTATGATGACAGCAAAAGAATTGCCAGATGTTTTCTATGTAGGTCCGGAATCCGTACAGCAGTTTGTTGAGAATGGATATATCGAAAATATCCAGCCGATTTTGACGGAGCTTGGTATTTCAACAGATGATTTGGTTGCACAGGAGGCTTTGAACAGCTACCGTTATGACGGAACCAAGGTTGGAACGGGTGATTTGTATGCACTTCCGAAGGATGCTTCTGTTTTTGCATATGCATATAATAAGGATTTGTTTGACAAGGAAGGCATTCCTTATCCCGATCCTGAGAATCCCTATACATACGACGAGTTTGTTGAGGTCTGCAAGCAGTTCACCAAGGATACAGACGGTGACGGTCAGATAGACCAGTGGGGATGCGGTCTGGCGAACCAGTTCATGATTCAGCAGTACATCTGGTCAAACGGCGCGACCTTCCTCTCAGATGATTACAGAACAGTTACCATTGACACTCCGGAGTTTAAAGAGGCATTCCAGAAGTTTATCGACCTGACACTGGTGCATCAGGTAACTCCGACAGTGGAGCAGGATGTTTCTCTCGGCGTATACCAGAGATGGCTTGCTGGTCAGGAAGCATTCTATGCATGTGGTACATGGGATGTGGCAGCGTTCATGGACAAAGAGACATTCCCGTTTAATTGGGATCTGTGCGGATATCCGACACTCTCTACAGGAAAGAGCATGACATGGCTCGGAACCGTTGGATTCTGTGTATCTGCGAGCAGCCCGAACAAGAAGGAAGCGACCGAACTTATTTCTTACCTGTGTGCAAATGAAGAGGGACAGAAAGAGCTTTGCGGTGTTATTGGCGGACAGTCTATTCAGCTGCCGAACTTAAAGAGCCTTGCAGAGGGAGAATTCCTTACCTCCATCGAGGATGGCAGCCTTCCATTCCCGGAGTCCGTGGATGTATTCTTCAGCTATCTGGGCGGTACAGGCAACTACGAAGGACGTTTCCAGGAGACCACTTATACACCGAATGCTGAATGGTTTGATATATTCTTCAAAAATGTAGACAATGTCAAGAATGGCAGTATGACAGTGGATGACTTCATCGCTGATGTTCAGCCGCAGATGCAGGAATCTCTTGACACCGCATGGGAAAGTATCGAATAACCAAAAGGATAGAACAGGCAACCAAATAGATTGGTTAGGGAAGAGTGGCTGGCAGATGAAAAAAGTCAGCCACTTTCTATATGGAGGTAAGTGTATGAGCGGAGGTAAAGCAGTAGCAACGAAAAAAATGAATAAGGCTGAATTCAGAGAACATTGCTGGGGACTTGCATTCGTGTCACCGGCGTTCATCGGATTCTTGATTTTTATGGCGTTTCCGATTGCATTTGCATTTTTTGCCAGCTTGACAAAATGGAATGGTATGAATTCCATGACAGATAATTTTGTCGGACTGAACAACTATATCAAATTGCTTGGGGATGATAAGTTTTGGAAGGTTCTGTTGAACACCGTCATCTATATGATTGGCATTCCCATCGGAATGATCTTGGGACTGGTGATCGCAGTAGGTATGAACCGCAAAATCAAAGGAATCAAATTCCTGCGTACTCTGTATTATGTACCTGTTGTATCCTCGCTGGTAGCAGTAGCAATTCTCTGGATGTGGGTATTTAACTATGATTATGGTCTGCTGAACAGTGTTGTCAAGCTGATATCAGGCAAACATGGTCCCAACTGGCTCGGCGATGAGTTCTGGGTGAAGATATCCATGATTATTTTCATGGTATGGAAAGGGCTTGGTTCTTCCATTATCCTGTACTTGTCTGGTCTGCAGGGAATTCCGAGAGATTATTATGAGGCGGCTAAAATTGACGGAGCAAGCGGATGGAATCTGTTCAGGGACATTACGGTTCCGCTTGTGTCTCCGGTTACATTCTATCTGTTGATCACAGGTCTGATCGGTGGTTTCCAGGTATTCGTAGAGGTTCTTGTCATGGTTCCGAGCGGCGGTTTGAACTACAGTGCGGCAACGGTTGTATTCTATCTGTATGAGAAGGCGTTTGACAGTAATCAGATGGGCTACGGTTCTGCGATGGCATTTATTCTGGCGATCTTTATCTTCATTGTTACGGCAATCAATTTCAAGGGTCAGGATAAATGGGTTAAGACAATTGAGTAGGAGGTGGAAGATATGGCAAATAATAAAGATGATATGGGTTCCGAAATCAAATCTGCGAAGAGTAAGATGATAGACAGGATTGTGTTTGTGGCGCTGGCGTTAGGTGCGGTTGTCATGGTCTTTCCGCTGATATATATGGTGCTGAGTTCCTTTATGACAAAGAACCAGATTCTTTCCGCTGAGTTCAGCATCATACCGGATCCATGGAAATTTGGAAAATACTCAGAAGTACTCTCCAAACCGGAATTTTTGAGAGGTCTGCGCAATACATTGATTGTTGCGGCGCCAGTGTTGGTGATTGGCGGATTTACATCTTCCCTGTCAGCATTTTCGTTCAGCAAGCTGAAATTCAGAGGAAAGAACGGTATCTTTTTGGGGCTTCTGGCAACCATGATGATTCCGTTTGCAGTCGTGATGATTCCGCAGTACGTGATGTTTACGAAGATGGGATGGACGAACAGCCTTCTGCCGTTGATCATTCCCGGTTTGTTTGGAAATGTCAGCATTATCTTTTTCCTGCGGCAGAATCTGACCAGTGTGCCGGATTCGATCGTGGAGGCGGCAAAACTTGACGGATGCGGATATTTCAGGATGTATTATTCGATCTTCCTTCCGCTGATGAAGGGCGCTTTGATGACCCAGCTCATTCTGTGGTTCATGGGAATCTGGAACGACTATCTTGCACCGACAATTTTCATCCAGAATGAGAAATGGTTCACCTTGCAGGTTGTTATTCGTTCCTTCAATTCCTACTATGCAGTAAACAGCGATTATCCGCTGATCATGGCAGCGTCCGTACTGGCGATTCTGCCGACCTTGCTCTTGTTCTTCTTCTTCCAGCGTTACATTATCGAGTCGCTGGCAGTATCAGGAGTGAAAGGATAAGATATACTGGCGGTCGAAAAGACTGACCGCTCAGTATAAAATGACGCACACAGCCGCATGAGGAAATATGCCGCTTGGCGGCTGCGGCTGGCGCGATACGGAGCTGTCGGAAAATGATGCGATGTGCCCAATATGTTGTTTGATTCATTTTTATGAACAACAATATATTGCCGGCAAGCTGCTTTTTCCGATAGCCCCGTATACATAAACAGGGCTGTTTTCATTGGATTATATGAAGACAGCCCTGTATTCAAATAGAAAGGAAATAGAAAGGAAATAGAAAAGAAAAATGAACGGGATACTGCGGCTAAATGATTATAATATAGAGCACAATGCGGCGCTGGGGGCGCATGATCCCTCAATGATGTGGGACCCCGTCACCAGAAAGTATTATTCTTACGGCACGGATGTTTATATGCCCTTCTGTGGTCTGAGGGACAAGATTGGGATTCCGGTGCGCAGTTCGGAGGATTTGGTACATTTTCGATATGAAGGGACAGTTCTATCAGAGCATGCGGTTCGCCAAGGCAGAGATAATGGAACCTATCCGCAGACCATTAATTTCTGGGCGCCTTATGTGGAATATGTGGAGGGCGAGTACAGAATGTACTATTCAGCGACCAGATGCTTTGGCAGTTCCGAGTCACGGATCTGGCTTGCAGTGGCAAAGCATCCGCTGGGACCGTTTGAAAACCGGGGAGTGGTGGCTGATACATGGGGAACTGACGACACAATGCCTAACGCGATTGATGCACATATCATATGGGAGGGAAAACGCTGCTATATGGTGTATGGTTCTTTTTTTGGCGGAATCTATATCAAAGAGCTGGATGCGGCGACAGGGCTTGCTCTTGACGGAGATGAAAAAAATCTTGGGCAGTGCATCTCGCGCAAGAGTCCAAATCCGCCGATTGACGGACCAGAAGGCGCTTCTGTGATCTATGTTCCTGAGTATGACTTCTATTATCTGTTTCAATCCTATGGCTGGCTGGGAGATACCTATGATATTCGTGTAGGACGGAGTCGGTCTGTGACAGGACCCTATACAGACCCAAAAGGGCGCTCGCTGGTCGAGGAGAGTATGGGCGTCAAACTCGCGGGAAGCTATCAGTTTTCCGCTGCATCGCCAAATGCTGCCGATGAAAACCGCGAGTGGGCGTGGGCAGGATTTCGTGGACCGGGGCATGGTGTTCCGTTTTATGATCCGCAGCGGAAAGCTTACTTTTTCGTACATCATATTCGGGATGGCGCCAAAATCCACCGAAGATATGACGAGAAGGAACAGCGAGACAGTTACAGGATTCATTATATGATGGTGCGCAGGATGTTTTTCCAGAAGGGCTGGCCAGTCTTTAGCCCTGAGCCTTACACCGGGGAGTCTTCAGAAGAGCTTTCGATTGGAAGGGGCTGTTGGGAATGGATCCGTTTTGACGATTTGGACAATACGATAAAAAAGGCGGTACATTTATCGAAACAGGAGGAGTCAGACCTTCTTGCGTCTGGGACAGTGCACAAGTGCTGGGATTTTGAAAATGCAAGACCAACGCGGGCAGTGTCGGGTTTTGACGCGTCAGGACTTGCATATTGGGGAAAGTATGTGTATAGTTGAGTTGCGGGAATAATTGTGAGGGTAAAGTATGAGAAAAAAGGTATTGACATTAAAAGCGATCGGGATTGGGATGGTGTTGTCTTTGCTGTCCGGGTGCGGACAGAAGGAAAGATTAAAGGCAGATCCGGCTGTGGAAATGACCTTTGAGGAGGTATCGGTGCATGACCCGTCCATTGTGGACGGAGGAGATGGGTACTATTATATCTTTGGTTCCCATCTGGCAGTGGCAAAGACGAATGATCTGATGAATTGGACGTATGTAAACCAAGGCATCAAGAATGAGAATGACGTGATTCCGAATGTTTATTCGGAGATGAAGGAGGCATTTGAGTGGTCCCACAGTAATACCTTTTGGGCGCCGGATGTTGTGAAGCTTGATGACGGGAAGTACCACATGTATTACTGCAACTGCCAGGGGGACAGTCCGATATCGTGTCTTGGCACAGCGGTGTCTGATGCGGTGGCAGGTCCTTATGTAAATGAAGGCATTATGCTCAAGTCAGGAATGACGGCGGACCAGCCGAGCGAGGATGGGGATATCTATCAGGCTGCGGAGGATCCAAATACTGTGGACCCGGTTGTATTTTATGATCAGGAGGGGCGGCTCTGGATGATCTACGGCTCTTATTCCGGCGGGATTTTTGTGAAGGAGATGGACCCGCAGACGGGGCTTGCACTGGAGCCGGGGTATGGGAAAAAGCTTCTTGGCGGAGAACATCTTAGAATTGAGGCGCCGTATATCATCTACAATCATGACACAGGGTATTATTATATGTTTCTCTCCTTTGGCGGTTTGGATTCCGATGGCGGGTACAATGTCCGCGTGTGCCGTTCCAAGACACCAGATGGACCGTATCTGGACTCGATGGGGCAGGACATGATAGACTGTAAAGGTCCGGCTGGCAGTGCGTTCAGCGATGCCACGGCGGCGTTGTATGGGACAAAGCTGATGGGATGCTATAAATTCCTGTGGTCAGAGGGAGAGGAAGGCGAAGACCGCAGAGGATATCTCTCGCCAGGACACAATTCTTGTCTGTATCAGGAGGAGACTGGAAAATATTTTATCATCTATCACACGCGTTTTGAAAACAGTGGTGAGGAGCACCAAGTCCGCGTCCATCAGATGTTTTTCAACGAGGATGGATGGCCTGTGATTGCACCATACCGATACACAGGAGAGACGATGGGCGCCTACACAAAGGACGACGTGGCAGGAACTTACAAATATATCAATCATGGCAGAGATATTTCGCCAAAGATTCGCCAATCAGTGCTGATTGAGTTCAAAAAGGATGGCAAGATCACCGGGGAGCTGGAAGGCACATGGGAGCTTACCGACAATAACAAGATTACGATAACAGTGGACGGGGATACCTATCAAGGTGTTGTCTTAAAGCAATGGGATGAGGATGGAAAGAAATATGTGATGACTTTCACAGCGCTCAATGCTGCGACTGGAATCTCTGTGTGGGGCAGTGGACTAAATGCCGTGGAGGCGGATGCATCGTAAGATGCAGACAGTTCCTTCGTGTAGGAGAAATCAAAAGGTATGCTGGAATGGAAAAGATTTGTGTAGAAAAAGTGTCGAAGTCGTTTGGAAGCAAAAAGGTATTACAGAATCTTAGTCTGACGTTTGAGATTGGCAAAATCAGTTGTATTATGGCGCCATCGGGCGCCGGAAAGACAACGCTGCTTCGCATCCTGATGGGGATGGAGGACACTGACGACGGCTGGATCACCGGGCTGGAGGGAAAACGCCTCAGCGCTGTCTTTCAGGAAGAACGTCTGTGCGAATATATGACCGCGATGGACAATATCCGGCTTGTCTCACCACAGCTTGATGCCGGAGAAGTTGTGCGGGAGATGGACAGACTAGGTCTGGGAGACTGCGCAGCGCAACCGGTGTCTCAGCTTTCCGGCGGGATGCGCAGGCGTGTGAGCATTCTCAGGGCGCTGCTTGCAGATTATGATATTCTTTGTCTTGATGAACCGTTTAAAGGGCTGGATGACGCGTGTAAAAAACTGGTTTTGGCGTATGTGAAGCAGAAAGCCGCTGGGAAGACGGTACTCCTTGTTACACATGATGAAAAGGAAGCCTTGTCCCTGGGGGCAAAATTGATTGATTTTTAGAAACGCCAAAAGAACTTCACAGATCTGTGCATGAACAAGGGGCTGCCAGCAAATCGGCAGCCCCAAAATAGTGTCTTTATTTATTTTACGCCAGTGCTACTGCAAGATAGATGAATGTAATCACAATTGAAATCAAGAGTGCGATAATCGAAGCGGCCAAGCCGCCGATTGCCATACCCGAGCGCTGTTTGCGGGCAAGTCCGACCGCAGAGCAGATGATGCCTGCAATGGAAAGAATCAGATTCCAGACAGGAATCCAGCATCCTAACAGCGAAAAAATACCGATAATCAGACCGACGATCGCCATGTTATTATTTTTCATGGGCATAGTGTCATACACCACGGCTCTTGCGGGCTGGGCGTTTGCCTGCTGGTTTGACGGTCCTTGACTGTAAGTAAGATTTTGGTTGTTTACTCCGTTGTTTTCCATGATATTGACAGCCTCCTGTTAAGCATACAGAAGCGCTGAGAAAAATGAACCGAGGATAAACGTGATAATGAGCGAAAACACCAGCAGTCCGACTGCAAGTCCTCTTTTCTTGTCCAAGACAGCTTTTACGGCAAACATACTGCACACAACGCCGATACACATGCCAAGGAATCCGTTAAAAAACCAGCCGCCAACACAACTGATACCAACCATAACCCAAACCCATACTGGAACATTGCTCACGGGTTCATATGGTTTGCCGTCGTCCAGATACACCCCATTCACAGCAAGACGGATATTGTTTCCTATAATAACAAGATTACATGCAGCGCCGGGAAGATTGATCTGATAATCGACTACGACAATGAACCAGTTGCTTGATTTTAGTTTGTAGCTGTCGTTGTCAACAATGACTTTGTTTCCGCCAAAGCCGCCTAAATTGCATTGTACTTTATGGACATTTCCAGCGCTGTCAGTTACGTTCCATTCTTTCTTCATCTGGTACCCCCTTCGTATGCAATCATTTGTTTATAACGAGAAATCCTGTCACTATCTGATAGATTCTTAAATTATAGAGATTGCATCTTATTCATAAGAATTATTGTGTTAAGTTTAGGTGCTTTTGAACGAAATAAACTTAAACAATTGTTAAATGTTACTGTAATATAGTATTACACTTTTTGAGATTTTGCAAGTGTTTGTTCGAATTTTTTATTTCTTGGGCAAATTAACCATTGCAATAACATAGAAAGGTATAGTATATTTATACGTGGAAGTGTGCGAATTAGAAATTTCACCATTCTGATAGGAGACGAATAAGGATAGTAATGAATGTATAGAAATTAACGATAGAAATTAATGATAGAAATTAATGATAGAAAGGATTGGTATATAAAATGATTCAATTATTAGAGACCGGCGCATATCTCGTAAACGGCACAGAGCTGATTGCGGATAATGCGGACGCCGCAGCAGCCATCAAAACAAAGACAGGAAGGCAGGTGAGCAGGGCAGATGCCTCGAAGGAGACCATTGCCTATGGTATTCTCAAAGACCATAATACTTCTGACAATATGAACAAGCTCAAGATTAAGTTTGACAAACTGACTTCACATGACATTACCTTTGTAGGCATCATACAGACGGCGCGCGCATCAGGGCTGACAAAGTTCCCCGTGCCATACGTGCTGACGAACTGTCACAATTCGCTCTGTGCAGTGGGAGGCACTATCAACGAGGACGATCATATGTTTGGCTTGACCTGTGCCAAGAAATACGGCGGCGTTTATGTACCGCCTCATCAGGCAGTCATTCATCAGTATGCACGGGAGATGCTTGCAGGCGGCGGCAGGATGATTCTTGGCTCTGATTCCCATACGCGCTACGGTGCACTTGGTACGATGGCGATGGGAGAGGGCGGACCAGAGCTGGTAAAGC
>CAMWJQ010000107.1 GCA_947174615.1 uncultured Lachnospiraceae bacterium | reverse complement strand
GTTCGATCTCTGCTGAAAAAGCCTTTGCTGCCTCAAACTGTTCCTTTGCAATCTTTTCCTCATTCTGCTTTTGCAGTTTCAATGTATTTTTGTTTGCATCTGTCGCCTCCACACCCAGTTTCTTCGGTATGATAAAATTTTTGGCATAGCCGTCTTTAAGCTCCACCAAATCTCCCTTTTTTCCTACGGATTTCACATCTTCCAACAATATTACCTTCATGATATTTTGTCCTTTCTGTAATTATATGGCGCCCTCTTCAAGCATCTGGTTCAAGGTTTCCTTCACGACGAATACCGCCCGCTCCGGCGTCGTGTCCGTCAGCTGCGCACCAGCAATATTCATATGCCCGCCGCCGCCCAGACGCTCCATGATAATCTGTACATTTACCTCGTCAATTGATCTGGCAGAAATATAAATCTTTCCATTGTATTCTGTCACGACAAAACTCGCCTTGATGCCGTTGATGCCAAGCAGTTCATTGGCAGCCTGCGCACCAATCTCTGTCGGGCTGTCAAGCCCCTCCGAGGGACACATGCCCATCGCATATGCATTCTTATATATCTCGGCATTGCGCACGGTCTCCGCCTTTGCCTTGTACGCCTGTGCACCATCCCGAAACATCTTGCGGACTCTTGTCACATCTGCCCCATAGCGTCTCAGAAATGCCGCTGCCTCAAAGGTTCTGACGCCTGTTTTCGCCGTAAAATTATTGGTGTCAACCATAATCCCCGAATACATACAATCCGCCTCGTTGCTGCGCACCTTGACTGTACCCGCGATATATTGAAGTACCTCCGCAACCATCTCACAAGTGCTTGACGCATAAGGCTCTACATAGGAAAGTGTCGCATTCTCAATCACCTCCGAGCTCTGTCTATGATGATCCAACACCACCACCGTCTTGCAGCTCCTGATCAGATCCGGGCATTCTGTGATACTCGGTTTGTTGACGTCCACCACTACCAGCACCGTACTGTTGTCCGCGATCTCCAACGCCTCTGTGCTGCCTATGATAAAGTCCTCCTCATAGATATTTCTGTCCCGGAACAGCTCCACCAGCGGCTTTACGGAGGTTGTGATGTCATTGATGACAATGTGCGGCTTTCTGCCGATCGCACGCGCGATACAGCTGATGCCGACTGCCGCGCCAAACGCGTCCGCGTCCGCCAGCCGGTGTCCCATGATGAGCACCTTGTCCTTGCTTGTAATGATTTCCTGCAGTGCGTTTGCCTTGACTCTTGCCTTAACGCGTGTATTTTTCTCAATCTGCTGACTCTTACCGCCATAGTAGACGATCGAATCCGGCGACTTAACCACCGCCTGATCACCGCCGCGCCCGAGCGCCAAGTCGATTGCCGTGCGCGCAAACTCCGCATTCTGCGCATATGTAGCCGCATCGACACCGACGCCGATACTCACCGTCACTGCCATCTCATTGCCAATGTTGACAGTCTTTACATCCTCCAGCAAATCAAAGCGGGACTCTTTTAAATTCATCAACGCCTTCTTGCGCATAATCACCAGATACTTATCCTTCTCCGTCTTTCTGACGATGCCGTCAATCGACGTAATGTACTTATTGATCTTTCGGTCGATGAGCGCCATCAACAGCGATCTCCTGACATCCTCCACGCTCTCAAGCGCTTCATCATAATTGTCAATATAGATCATACCAACCGCAAGACTCTGGTCGTCGCACTCGCGGAGCGCGTGCTTTAAATCGGTCTCATCGAAGAGATAACCCGCGATCAGGAAATTTTCAGTCCCTGCACTCTCGATCACCTCACTGTTATCCAGCACGTCCTTGATGGAGATCCGTTTCATCTTAAATATGTACTCATGTTCCTCAAAGATCATAAGCTGTGTCTCCTGCTCAAATTCAAGCTTGTCCTTCGTGATTCCTGTAAAAATGGTATTGATCGCTTTCTGATACCCTTTCTCTTTATGTACCACCTGCTCAAAAGCTGCATTCGTCCAAATAATCTTACCGTCGTCATCCATCAGCACATAGGGCAGTTCCAAATCCCGCAGCAGCTTTCTCTGTATCTGACCATATTGTGTGGCAAAATTAATAAATTCATTCATAATGACCGGCTTATTTTTATATAATAAAGTAGTCATCATCAACAGGTAAATCACTAAAAACCCTGATACACAGATGCCTGCCTTTGTATTCAGAAAATAGATTCCGACATTCACGAATGCCAACAATATTCCCAATATCAAGGTCGTCTGAAGGTATGATTTCAGGTGTCCCTTTAATTTCACTTTTTGCTTCATGTATGATACCTCCCGCAAATGCGTTTTGGAAACTGCTTCCATGCGCCTGCGCATATCCATAGTATATCATTAATTTAACAAAAGTTCCATAGCAGATTTTGTCTCTTCACGTCATAAATGCGATTTCTTTGTTGTGATCGTGATAAGATTCAATAAAATTTCCACAATCTTCTCCATATCCTCCACACAGGCAAACTCATTCCTGCCATGATGCCCTTCAGAACCTGTACCTATATTCGGGCATAGCAGACCGTCAAAAGAGAGTCTCGCGCCGTCTGTACCGCCTCGTATCGCGGAAATTTGGGGTTCCACGCCAGCCTGCTCCATCGCCTCGACAACATTGTCAACAATCTGCATCCTCTTCTCAATCCTCTCCCGCATATTGCAGTAGGAATCTGTCATTTTCACCTGAAAAGTACCTCCACCGTACTTCTGATTCAAACGTTCTGCCGTCCCTAGAAAAATGGCTTTGCGCTCCTCGAATTTTGTCTTATCATGGTCCCTGATAATATACTCTGCCACTGCCTGCTCGACAGTTCCCTTCATGCTGTCCACATGATAAAAACCCTCATAGCCCTCTGTATTCTCAGGGCATTCATCCGGAAGCGCCGCATGAAATTCATAGGCTAACTTCACAGCATTTTTCATAATGTTCTTGGCGTAGCCTGGATGAACACTCTTCCCCGTGACAGTCAGGACCGCGCCCGCTGCATGAAAACACTCATAACTCAGATCCCCCAGCATACCGCCGTCTACCGTATAGGCATAATCCGCGCCAAAACCCTTGATGTCAAAATATTCGACGCCGTTGCCAACCTCTTCGTCCGGCGTAAATCCAATACAGACTTTCCCGTGCTTGATCTCAGGGTGCGCCAGCAGATACGCCGCCATCGCCATAATCTCCGCGACACCCGCCTTATCGTCTCCGCCAAGCAGCGTATTGCCGTCTGTCACGATCAGCCGTTTCCCCTTGCAGTCCTTCAGCATCGGAAACTCTGATACATAGGTCACTATATTCTGCTCCTGATTTAAAACAATATCATTTCCATCATAGTTTTCAATAATTCTCGGATTGACCTGTGCGCCGCTCACCGCAGGCGATGTATCCATATGCGCGATAAACCCAACTGCCGGAACGTCATTCTGACCTTCTATATTCGATGGTATCACCGCATAGACATAGCTGTGCGCGTCATCATATCGCACATCCGATGCGCCAAGCGCTGTCAGCTCCTGCTGCAGCATCTTTGCCAGCGTGCGCTGCTTGTCCGTCGATGGCACCTTGTCCGAAGTTTCCTCCGACGACTGGGTATCGATCTTTACATACCTCAAAAAATTTTCCACTACTGTTGAATATGCCATTGTGCGTTCTCCTTTCCTATGCGTATTCACCCTGTGTATGAAAAAGACCAACAAACCTTACTGACAGTTCATTGGTCTCTCCTGTTTTACAATTCCTTAATCGATCGTGTACGGCATCAATGCGATGTGGCGTGCTCTCTTGATCGCCACTGTGAGCGCTCTCTGATGCTTTGCACAGTTTCCTGTGATACGTCTGGGAAGAATCTTTCCTCTCTCAGATACATATCTCTTTAACTTTGCTGTATCCTTGTAATCAATTACATTATCCTTGCCGCAAAATACGCATACTTTCTTTCTTCTACGGATTCCGCCTCTTCTCTTCATTGGAGAATCAGCTTTTTCAGTTTTATTAAAAGCCATGATAAAGCCTCCTATTCTTTCAATCCTTTCAAGCACTCAAACAGCGTTCTAGTTAAACGGAAGTTCCTCGTCGATTCCATCCGGAATATTCATAAAGCCGTCGCCTGCTGCCGTCGGCGCTGCGGGCTGACTGCCGCCTCCCCCGAAGCTGTTTCCGTAACTGCTGTTCCCGAAACCGCCATCGGAACTATTACTGTTCTTGCTCTCAACAAATTCATGATCTTCAACAACAACATCTGTGGTATAAACTTTTACACCATCTTTATTGGTATAACTGCCGGTCTGAATCCGACCTGTCACAGCGATCTTCGTTCCCTTGCGAAGATATTTCTCAGCGAACTCTCCGCTTCTGCCAAATGCAACACAGGAGATGAAATCCGCTGTATTTTCATCACCATTGCGATTAAATCTGCGGTCCACTGCCAGTGTATACCGCGCAATCGCCATCTGACCATCGCCCTGTGTCGAATATCTCACCTCAGGGTCCCTTGTTAAACGTCCCATTAAAATTACTCTATTCATATATAAAAGTTCTCCACTAAACGCCCTGTATCTCTATACAGGCGCGCACTCTATTCCTCGTCCTGTCTAACGCACAGATATCTGACAACGTTTTCCATGAGACGGATTCTTGATTCAATCTCGCCTGGAACATTTGCTTCGCCGTCAAACTGAATGAAATAATAGAAAGCTTCTCTCATCTTACGCACTTCATAAGCAAGTCTCTTCTTACCCCACTCATCTACGTTTGTGATTGTGCCACCATGCTTTGTAACCATGTTTTTTACCTTTTCGATGGCAGCTGCTCTCTCATCGTCCTCAAGCTTTGCGCTGACAACAACGGCTAATTCATACTTGTTCATTCTGTTACCTCCTTTTGGTCTCTGGCCTCTTTTCTGGAAAGAAGCAAGGATTTATATATCACGAAAATATATGATACTATATTTATTCTTATTTTGCAAGGCTTTTGACAATTTTTTCTACAAAATTTTTTATGGTTTTCGCAATCCCTTTGTGCTTTTCTCCACCTGACGGCGCGGCAGCATCACCTGATGCCCGCAGCCTGTGCACTTTAACCTGAAATCCGCGCCCACCCGCAGGATTTCCCACTCAGGGCTGCCGCAGGGATGCGGTTTTTTTAGTTTTACGATATCGCCGACTTCATATTCATATCCCATATGCACTGCCTACTTTCTGCAAATTCAAATTTACTCATGCAGGTCGATCTGCGAAAATACCTCACCGATACTGCCTGTGATGACCAGATTCGCCATCGTGTCGCGCTGTGTGGGCGTCTTGTTGATCAATACAAGACGATTTCCCTGATAATAGTCAATCAGCCCTGCCGCCGGATACACCGCCAGCGACGTGCCGCCGATGATCAGCATATCCGCCTCACTGATCACGCGCACTGCCTCCTGCAAGGTGTATTGGTCAAGTCCTTCCTCATACAGGACAACATCGGGTTTGATCCTGCCGCCGCACGTGCATCGGGGCACGCCAGCGCTGTTTACAATCGCCTCCACACTGTATGATTTATGACACGTTTCACAGTAATTGCGCATCACGCTGCCGTGAAGCTCCAGCACCTTTTTGCTGCCTGCCGCCTGATGCAGTCCGTCGATGTTCTGCGTCACCACTGCGGTGAGCTTTCCCTGCGCCTCGAGCTTTGCCAGTACCTTGTGTGCGGTGTTCGGCTGCGGCTTTATGTCCAGACAGAGCATTTTGTCGCGGTAAAAGCGGAAAAACTCCTCTGGTTTCTTCATATAAAATGTGTGACTCAGGATTGTCTCCGGCGGATAGTCGTACTTTTGATTGTAGAGTCCGTCAACACTCCTGAAATCAGGGATCCCGCTCTCGGTAGACACCCCTGCCCCGCCGAAAAAGACGATCTTTTTGCTCTCGTCGATCATTTGCTGCAATGTTTCGATTTCCCTGCTCATATAAAATCCCCTCCTTTTGATTCCTTCATCTTACAGCGCTATTTTACCATGTCTTAAATGAAATGTTCAAATCCACATTCCCCGGAATGCCATCGACAATCCCCTTCTCTGTATACTGCCAGCAGCTTACATTGTACGGCATATACATATAATCGTCATAAAATGCATACCATTTCTCGTAATCATTGAGCTTTGTCATGTCGAGCAGACGTGTAAAACACACCACATTTCCGTAGATCATCGGTGTGTATCCTGCCGCCTTGACCGCCTCGCAGAACGCGATCGTGATGTCTGTGCGCTCCTCTTTGGTGAGCTGGTCTGCGCGCCCTTTTCCGCCCGATATCCGCTCCACGTCAAATACCACCGGACAGGAGACGTCATAGCCTGCCAGATGTTCAATCACAAAATCTCCCTCCTCCTTTGCCTCCTCGACGGTGACTGCCTGCGTGAAAAAGTATACGCCTGCTGCAATGCCTGCACTGTTTGCGCCTGCCATATTGGCTTCATAATATTCGTCCAAAACAATCTTTGCAGACTCATATCCCCGCAGCCCAAGCCGGATAAAGGCATACTCAATCCCCTCTTCCTTGACCGCAGCCCAGTCGATCGTTCCCTGGTATTTTGACACGTCCACACCTTTGTGCGAGGTGACAGCGCCGTTCTCCACGTACTGCATCAGCCCCTCCTCGGTCTTTTGGAAATTTTCTTCGAGAAGACTGTGTTTCTCTACTTCTTCGAGTACGGGTGCAAACACATACTCATTTTCGAAAGAATAGATTAAATTTTCCGGGAAAAAAGAGCGAAGCATTTTAAGCGGGCTCCCATCTTCTCCTGTCACAAGATCTTTCATCCTATCCTTCATAGCCTGCTCCACTTCAGCCTCCTTGGACTGCATCAGCGCTGCGAGCGTCGCAGCATCCGCATCACTCATACTGTCCTCACCGGCATTGGCAGCCTCCGTCACTGCCGAGGAGTCCTGACCTGGCATCCCCGGCTCCTGCCTCTCTGCCGTTTTATTATCCACATCCACGGACAGCACAGGCAGCGCCTGATCTGAGCCGGGCTGCTCCTTCTCTCCCCGGAGGCGGCTGACCTCACTGGCTTCCCGCACATACAGCGCCCCCATCGCCCCCGCAAATGTCAGGGAAATCATTGTCACAATAATGAGTGCCGCGATAATTTTATGTAATGTCCTGATTCGTTTTGTCTGCATGATGTTCCTCCATGTCCGGTATGCAATGCTCTATACTATAATACATTCCTCAACTGTTTGTTTCATTACTATAACTGTAGCCTTCATATGTATTCTTTCTATTACAGTCTACACTAAATATGGCTGATATGCAAGGAAAGCATTATTTACCACTTTCTATTACCACTTCCCATACGAACAAACGTTGTTTTTTATCACTGCACGCAGCTCGACAAAGCACCCGCATGCCCTGCACATCCCAGCCGCAAGATAATCACACGCCTTACACACAGACAGGCGCTCCTCATAGAGCGCCTGATCTGCTTTGATCTCTTCATCCAGTCTCTGAATGTAGCCGTATAGATTATCCATGTAGGCTTCCTTGTCCATCTCGCGCAGGAGGCACTTTAGACAGTGCTTCTTTTCATTTGCTTCTCCCAAGATGATACCCTCCATGTCCGCAAAGTACTATTTGATCCGAAACTGCACCACGCTGCACGCAGGCATCGTAAACGTGACGCCTCTGTCAGTTATCGTAAAGTCCTCAAAGACGGCTTCCTTCACCGTATCCGGGTTGTCAAAAGTATTGTACGCATCCATCTTGTTTGTGACAATAGCCGCAGTCACACTGCTTGGATGAAGCTCCATGAAGGCAATCTCCACCTCTTCACTGTCCGTCACGGACAGATTGTTGAGTGTGACCGTCACGATGCCGTCCTTGTCAACAGAAGCGGACTCCTGCAGATTCGGAACCATGTAGTCCTCCTCCTCACCGACTTTCTTCGTGCCGTCCAGACAGCTCTCCAAAAGTTCTGCATCCTGATGATACTTATACATATGAAATACGTGATATGTCGGTGTGAGCAGCATCCTTGGTCCATCTGTGAGGATCACTGCCTGCAGTACATTGACAAGCTGCGCGATGTTTGCCATCTTTACGCGGTCGCAGTGCTTGTTGAACACATTGAGCGACAGCCCTGCCACCAATGCGTCGCGCATCGTGTTCTGCTGGTATAAAAATCCCGGATTGGTGCCAGGCTCGCAGGTAAACCATGTCCCCCACTCGTCACAGATCAGACCGATTTCCTTATCGGGATCGTACTGATCCATGATTGCCGTGTGCATCCTGATCAAATCTTCTATATAGAGTGCCTTCCACAGTGTCTTGTACCATGTTTTCTCGTCAAATTCTGTGGCGCTTCCCTTCTTCTTCCATCCTTCCGGATGTACATAGTAATGCATTGACAAGCCGTCCATAAAGCCGTGTGAACCTTCAGGCGCATTCTCAAAACATGTTTTCAGCACATTCTCCGTCCAGTACGTGTCATCTATATTAGGTCCGCCGCAGATTCTGAAGATATGCTCGTCCTCATCGTAATTGCGCACAAAAGTCTGGTATCTCCTGTAAAGGTTCGCATAGTAATCCGCCGTCATGTTGCCGCCGCAGCCCCAGTTCTCGTTTCCCACGCCGAAGTAATCCACTTTCCAAGGCTTCTCGCGTCCATTCTTTTTCCGAAGCTCCGCCATCGGGGACACGCCGTCAAAGGTCATATACTCTATCCACTCTGACATTTCCTGCACCGTTCCGCTCCCGACATTGCCATTGATGTATGTCTTGCAGCCAATCTGCCTGCATAATTCAAAAAACTCATGCGTGCCGAAACTGTTGTCCTCAATCACGCCGCCCCAGTTTGTATTGATCATCTTTTTTCTGGATTCTTTGGGTCCGATACCCTCCATCCAGTGATACTCGTCCGCAAAACAGCCGCCCGGCCAGCGAAGCACAGGAAGCTTCATTTCACGAAGCGCTGCCACGACGTCGTTGCGCATACCGTTTGTGTTTGGTATCTCGGAATTTTCGCCTACATAAAGTCCCTCATAGATGCACCTGCCCAGATGCTCAGAGAAATTGCCGTAAATCTCTGCATTGATATGTCCCTTTTGATTTTTCTCATTGATATAAAGCTTCGCCATAGTACACTGTGCCTCCTAATATATTTTAGTCCTTATTTAATTTTTAAAGTCGAATATCGGTCTGCCGTTTTCCCACCGAACTTTCATCAGCATGGTATGGCGGTTCGGATTGTAGAGCGGATTGCCCTCGATCACGCTCTCCTTGCGGGCGTGATACACGAGAATATCGTTTCCGTCCTCATCCACCGTAAAGGAATTATGCCCTGGTCCATACACTTCGATCGAAGGGTCGGAGGTCAGCACCGGATAACGCTCTTTTTTCCATGATAACGGATCCAGCAAATCCGAGCCGCTGTCCGCCGTGAGCATCCCCATACAGTAATGCTCTCCCGTCTCACTCGCAGAATATGTGAGAAACAGCTTCCCATCCCGCTTAATGACAGCCGGTCCTTCATTCACCCAGAAACCAACTCTCTCCCAATCGTAATCAGGCGTGGTCAAAAGCACCTGAACCGTCTTTAGCTTATTGGGCGTTTCCATCTCAGCGATATAAAGGTTTGAGATCTGCTTGCCGACGCCGACCTTTTCCGCCCATACATAGAATCGCTTACCATTGTCCTCAAACACTGTCGCATCCAGCGAAAATGCCCGAAAGGAAAACTCGTCCTCGTCTGCGCACTGCATCATCCCCAGTTCCTTCCATGTGCCTGTCATGGGGTCTTCGTCCGCACACTCGAGCACATATGGGCGAATCTCCCAGACGTCCTCCTTGTCTCCGCCGGCAAAGTAAACATACCATTTTCCGTCAAGCTTATGAAGCTCCGGCGCCCATATATGTTCACTCAGGGGTCCCGACTCGCGCTTCTCCCATATGGTCACTTCCTCGGCGTCCGCGATCCCTGCAAGCGTGTCCGCGCAGCGCAGGACGATTCTGTCATATGCCGGCACAGAAGCTGTAAAATAATATTTACCGTTATCCTGTCTGCATATAAAAGGATCTGCCCTCTGCAAAATCCAAGGCTCATTATATTTTAACTGTGTATCCATTTTTATACCTCCTTCATCTCTCTGTCTCCAAAATCATCTCAATAAATTGACTGACCAAAAACGCTCAATTTATTTTTACCAAAAATAAAACATTTTAATTATATCTAAATTATAATGGATTTTGTATTTTTTGCAATACATTTTTGCGGATTCTATCCATTTCGTAATATTCGCCATTTTTTAGCAAATATCTTAGTCAATAT
>CAMWJQ010000106.1 GCA_947174615.1 uncultured Lachnospiraceae bacterium | reverse complement strand
GTATCTTGTACATCATTTACTGACAAAGTTTTGCCACCACCTGATTAATCACGCTGCCGTCTGCCTTTCCTTTTAACGCGGGCATGATGGTTTTCATAATCATTCCCTTGTTTTTCTGTGCCGCAACGTCCGCATACCGCTCCATGATCCATGCCTCAATCTCCTCTGCGGGCATCATTTTGGGCGCATACTCCTGAAAGATATCGTACCTTGCCTGATACTCCTGCTTTAAGTCCTCCCTTGCGTCAGGGCAGGTGTCAAGCTGCTCCTTCACAGACTTGATTTCCTTTAAAATCACGCGGTCTACAATCTCCTCGCTGATGTTGTCGCGGCAGCCCTCGTCAATCGCAACCTTCTTCGCTGCCGATACGAGTACCGAGAGTGCGTCCTTTCTCACTTTATCCCGCGCCTTCATCGCTGCCATCATGTCTTTTTGTAACTGTTCGAATTGCATTGTTTTATTCCTCTCTTTCTATTGCTTTCTCCGCCTGATTCAATGGCTGTCTATGAAACGACGAATCATTTCTGCGTACGCTTCTCCCAGCGGCAGTTCATACTCCACTTTCAGCCTGTTTCTCACTGCGGTTTCGCGGTTCCCTGTCACGGGATTCACGCCTTCTTTTTCATAGGGTTCTTTAAAAACCCCGATTCCGCGCTTCTGCCATGACGGAAGCTGGTCGAAGTTGATGCCTCTTGAAAAAAGAAGCTCGTTCTTAAAGCTCACGGACTGCCCTTCGAGCGCTTTGGTGGCTTCCTGAACGGTTTTTCCCTCTTTTCTGAGCATCCAGTAGCAGTGCGCATTCAGAGAATTTCTGTGCGCATCCTCCTGCCGCCACAGGAAATAGTCCTGCACCCGCTCAAGCGTGGGCAGCGGTACAATCCTGCAGTCAAATGCAGCTGCCTTTCCAAGCTCAAGAGAAAAGGACGCACTCGCCTCTGCCGCCAGTGTCGAATTGTACTTGCGCACCTTTCTCCCAAATGTGTTCTCTCCCGCGGCAAACAGCAGCGAAATCTCATCACTCTCCGTAAATCCGTACACAACGCGGAACCCGCAGTCCATCAGACTCTCGACAGTGTGTACCATCAAATCCCGAAAATGAATGTCAAACGGCGCCTCGAATTTACAGACTTCCTTCGTCAGCCGTGTAAAGCCCCTGCCGTCAAGTCTTGCCACCAGATATATTTCCGGCAGGATGATCTGGTCGAGTGACTGTTCGTATACACGCATCTTTTTATCTAATTCATCAAAATTCATCCTAATACTCCTATCTTAGAAACTGGTTCCCGACAAAATACAGTGCACACAATAATGTCACTGCTCATTCAGTCCTCCACTTCTCAACCTGCATCCCTGTATCTGTCATCCGTACAAAGTACAGCTCATCAAAGCCTTCCTCATAGGAGGGTATCTCCAGTTTATTTGAGGTCGCCGCAATCGCCCTTGTGGGAATTTTGGCTTTTCCCTCGCGCAGTTCATTGCGGGCTGTGCACTCCTGTAACCGCGACTGCATAAAATAGCCGATGACACGATAGCCATGTTCTTTTGCTTTTAATATATATTTTTTGCGGTCCTCGGCTGTCGGGTTCGTATTGTCGATGACCATATCCTTTTTCGCCTGAAAAGCCTCGTCCATCGCTATGTTTTCTTTATTGCGCGTGTGGAGTGTGTCGAGGTTGATTCTGACAGATTCCGACAGATAATTTTTACAAAAAGTACTCTTTCCACTCGCCTGAATGCCTGTCATGACTGCCATTGCCGGCATTAAAACCACCTCCCGTCTTTCAATCTCCGCTCTCTGCCGTTTTTCCGTTCAGTTTTTCCGAATTACAATACAAAATCAAGCCTGCATTTATTTTATATTAAATGCAGGCTTGTGAAATGTCAATATACTTGAAGTATAACGATACGTATGTAGCCCTATATAGTTACAATTCACACCAACACCAGTTTTTATCAACGTATTAGTTATTGAGGTGTGAATTATAACAGATTTTGCACACAGATTGATAAAGTGCATCAATTTGGCGCATGATTTCCACTACTTTGGCGTGGGTGTGAAAAGTAACCCTATATATACTGTATTCATTTTATATTTTGCATATCCGCGAACGTGCCTGCCTCTATGTCTTCAAGCGATTCAGGAATGTTCGTTGTATTATACAATATTCTTAAACCGATGCACTTCTTCCTTCAATTCATCGGATATCTTCTGGTTGTTATCCGCAAGCCCGCGAATGTCCGCCAGCAGCTCCACAAGCTGAGACGTATTGTCTGCCACAATGGTGATGCCCTTTGCATTCTCCTCGACTGCGGTGTTGATACCGTCAATTCCATCAGCCATCTGCGAGATAGTTGCCTCAAGTTCCCTTGCGCTGTCATGAAACTCGTCCAGCATACTGTTCATATTGTCCGCATCATCATGATACTGATTGGCAATTTCCACAAACTTATCGTAATCGACAAGAATGGTATCATCTATAAAGCCAAGCATCTCATTCGCATTCTTTGCCAGCTCACTCACCGCCTGCATCACTGCCACACTGATATTCTGGATATTGTTTGCCGTATCGCGGCTATTATCCGCAAGGACCCTGATTTCATCCGCAACGACAGCAAACCCCTTTCCCGCTTCTCCTGCCCGCGCCGCCTCTATTGAAGCATTCAGTGCAAGAAGATTTGTCTGGCTTGAAATATTTAGAATTTCATTGGTCAGGCTGTTGATTTTCTCAACGCTTCGGCTGTTCTCAATCGCGGTCTCCAAAAGCCTCCTGTTCGAATCCATCATTCCAATGGTGTTATTCTTGCTTGCAATCGTCTCCGCACTGAACGCCTTTGCCTTATTCTTGATACCGCCGACAAATTCTGTTCCGTTCTCAGACTTGCCGCTCATATCCTTTGCAAGCTCCAAAAGATTCTGCGACCCCTGCGTAATCTGATCCAATGTTGCCGAAATCTCCTGCATACTCGCCGACATCTGCTCCATCGTCGCTGATACATCACTGGCGCTCGCCTCGGATTTCCTGATATTGATATTGGTATCCCCAACATGCAGATCCATGTTGTTTGATCCCGACTGAATCTTCTTCATAATCGCCTGAAGCTGGTCCATAAAACTATTGATTCCGCCCACAAGCTGACCGACTTCATCCTGAGTCCTTACTGCGATCCGCTGCGCCAGATTCCCATTACTGTCCTGAATATCACGGATAATCTGACTTAACTGTGCCGTTGCATTTTTTGCCGGTCTGACAACTGAGAGATGAATAATAAAAATCGTCAATACTGCCACCGCAAAAAACAGTATTCCTATAATTGATGAAATCGTATAAAGCATTGTCGATGCCTGTATCCGCTGGTCAACCAGCTCATCTGACGCTCTGTTCAGCGTATCCGTAAATATCGTCTGCTTCTCCTGCAAAGCCGTAACGATCTCTCTCATCTGCGCATTCATTGCCACGGAACCTGCCTTGTCACCTGCCTGATAAAGACTCGCGACCTGACTAATATTTTCCCTGAGCTGTCCATACTGGTTCTCATATTCCTGCAGCGCCTGTGTCAGCTCTGTATTATTCAGCTCTGCACACAATCCCTCCATCACCGCAAATGCACTGTCAATCGACTCTAATATTCCCGAAACGCTGCCTGAAATCCCCCTTGCAGTCTGTTCATCCGGTGTCAGTACAATCAGATTTCCATAAAGCCTGCTCTCCGTCAAATTTTTCGTGACAACTTCATTCTGCACGAGCAGCTCCATATATGTATTTGATATTATTTGTACCGCATTTCTGGCATTTAATGTCCCCCTGGACGAAAAATATGAATTAACCAAAAAAATAACCAGCAGTACTGCAAGCATAGAATAAACTTTCGTGCCAATATGTTTTGTCATTTTGAATCGTCCTTTCCCCTTTTATTTTAGGAGCTGCTTTGTTATAGGGCTGTCGGAAAATGATGCGATATAAAGCGGCATATTTCCTTATGCGGCTGTGTGCATAACTTGATACTGAGCGGTCAGTCTTTTCGACCGCCAGTATATCTTTCTACAGCTCCTTACGGTTTCGTTCATAATTTTAACATATTTTTAATCAATATGACATAGGAATCCATATTTTTCGTAACTTTTCGAGACCTACAGTTGTCAAAATTGTGCATAAATTTTATTTTTTCATTTCCTGCCGCACCATCCGCCAGCTCATGCAGATCGTCACCGCCTCCGTCACCGACGCGGCAAGCCACACGCCGGTCATGCCAAACCACACGGGCAGCACAAAGATACATGCAAGCAGCACCACAAGCCCCCGCGACATGGAAATCACTGCCGACTCCAGCGCCTTTCCAACCGATGTAAAATAAAAAGAAGTAATCGCATTGATTCCGGAAAAGAAAAAAGAGACCATAAAAATCACCATGCCCTGCTGCACCATCTCCTGAATCATAACACTCTGCACAAACAGTCTGCTGTACCAGCCAGACAACCATGTCATCAGCAAAAAGACCCCTGTGCCAAAAACAAACACCATCTCATTTGTCCTCCTGCGCAGCTTTCTTGTGAGTGCATATTCCTGCGCACCGCAGGCAAAACTGATCAACGGACTTACACCCTGTCCGAATCCCACGATTACCATACTAAACAGGTACGAGACATATCCGACAATGGTAAATGCCGTAACCCCATCAACGCCAGCTCTGCGCATAATCACATAATTATATGCAAACATGGCAATGCCTGTTGACATCTCACCGATAAACTCCGAACTGCCATTGAGCAGCGTCTTTTTGAGCACCGACAACGAAAAAGAAAACCTCCCCAAATGGTACACTTTTGCCTTTTTCCGGAAAAAATACAGGATCAAAACCAGCGAAACCAGCTCCGAAACCAGGGAAGCAGCCGCAATTCCCGCAATACCAGCCTGAAAAACAACACAAAAAACAGAATCCAGCACAATATTAGCAACAACGCCCACTATAGTGACCTTCATATAATACTGCGGATTGCCCTCGCCCCTGATGAACATGCCAAAAGACGAATTGACCACCATCACCCCCAGCTCCAAGAGCAGTATGCCATAGTATGTCTTGAAATACACCCGCACCTGCCCGTCAGCGCCCAATATATCCAGCATCGGCTCAAAAAACAGTGCCACCAGCACTCCCGTCGCCACAGAAAATGCCGCCGTGACTGCAATCGTCTGGCAAAAAACCTGATTGCACGCATCCAGATCCTGCGCGCCAAGCAGCATCCCTGCAATGGCAACGCCGCCGACGGAAACCATCAAACCAATTGACAAAAATAAGTAAATAATCGGCAGTCCCAGATTGACTGCCGCAATCCCCTCCCCGCCGACAAAATTCCCAATAAAAAATCCATCCACCACCGTGATCAAAGAAGTCAGCACCATTGCGATAATGGCTGGTATGGAAAACTGTAAAATTGTTCCCACCGTATTTTTCCTGATTTTCTCTAATTCCATAAAAATATCCTCCTATTTGATTGGTTGAGCGTCCGAAGTCTGATCGCTTCGGTATATCCCATTATAGGAGGATGCTTCAATATAAACTTCTGAATTTGTGCTGTTTATTCGCTTTTTAAAGGCAGACAGATCTCCAGCTCCATGTATCCCGAATCACCATCCACCCTATGATAAATGTCAAAACCACTGCGGTAATCCAGCTCATACGGAACGCGCGGCAGCCATATGTTAAAAATCGTCTGATAGGCGGCATAGATATATTTTCCCAATCCCTTATAGGCATAAACCGCGCACCTTCCCCCTTCGATCGTGCAGGTGTTTTCCAGTTCAAGATCTCTGTCCACACTCATGCAAATATCATACAGACACCTGTCTGCCGCCGTAATGGCTGGATCATCAAACGTCCGCTCGAAATACTGCGTATCGTCTGTCACATACGCGCGGTACTTCTCCATAAAATCCTGCCACTGCCCGCTCAAATGACGGTAGCTTCCAATCCGCCGTTCATATAAGACATAATAATCCGGCAGCGTCTTAATCTCAATCTTTTTGCTGCACTCCTCAAATGTTTCCAGCCCGCTGCCTGCACAGTATCTTGAATCCGTGCGCCTTTTTGACACTGCGTTTTCTTTTTCTTCCGACTCCATATGCATAAAAGGATGATGAAGCGTCGCCTGAAAACAATTTCTGCGAAAGTGTACAGGCGTTGTCTGATACTGCTGCCGGAACATCCAACTGTAATTTGACGGGCTGTATCCAAACTCATAGCCGATATCCGTCACCGCCCTGTCGGGCTCAATTTTCAGCCGGAACGCACTCTGTTCCAGTTTGAGGCGCCTGATAAACGCGTACACGCTCTCACCTGTTTCCTCCTTGAACATTCTGCTGAAATGATATTTAGAAAAATGGCAGTGCGCCGCCACGTCACCGACTGACAGTTCTTCATTGATGTGATGCAGAATATAATCAATCGCGTGGTTGATCGTTTCGTTTGTAATCATGGACGCCCCCTATTCCTTTTAAATCACCATCACGTTTCTTAGAGATACCATAAACAGAGTCGTCCATTTTAACCCCACTGGAACGCATCTTTGCCGGCTCTGCCCCCATCTCCCGAAAGCCAAAAACAGCGTGTGAGATATTCTGGGAGATACAATCTCCCAATTTCGTCCAAATCCGCTCCTTCAATATGTCCCCGCCACACTCGTAAGCACAAGCCGTGCGTCCAAATCCGCCGCGTCTGCAAAACTTCCGCGCAGGATATCACATTTTTCCAGTCTGACAGTCACCGGATTTTCACTCGAAATCGTAAAGAAATTATCGCTGAAAATAACGTCTGCATCCGCAAAATCCATCTCGACAAACGGCGCAAAGACGTCGCTGCGCACCGTAATCTCAAAACCATGTTTTGTCTCGTTCACCGCTGTCACAAAATGCGGTTTTGGCAGTTCTATATGCTTGTACGGCACGAAAGTATCAACGTCCGTCAAAACCGTTCCATCGGAAAGCGTAACTTCCGCCTCAAGAAACAGGCGGCAGTTGTCTCCTGCCATGCGGTCCGCAAAGTCCCTGTCTGTCCGGTAAAAAGGCATGTCACCCATCTCACATTGAAGAAGCTCACATGCGCACAACGCTTCCGCCCGCACTTCATTTTTCCACTCTGCAATCACATGAAATTCCATATCCCGCACACGCAGCGACACGCTGCACTGCTGTTTCTCCAACGTCTCATTTGCCAGATAAACGCTGACAAAATCCTCCGTTTTCTGAATACTCACCGCGACTGGGGCATAAAACTTCGCCGCCATGTAATGCAGCGCTTTCCATCTCCCATAATAGTCAATGCCCGCCCACGAAGCCACCGGCCAGTTGTCATTCACCTGCCAGTAGAGCGTGCCCATGCACCGCCCCCTGTTGCGCCGCCAGTGGTCAACGCCGCTCTTGATTGCCATTCCCTGCAAAACCTGCGTCACATAGAGCAGGCTCTTAAAATCTTTCGGATAGCGGAAATTCTCGGACAGATAATAGAGCATCTTCCCGTTGGCGGAATCATTTTTCTGGTGGCTTTCCATCACCTTTGAGAAAATATTTCTGTCTGTTTCTTCAGTAAAGGACTCGACTGTTTTCAGACAGGGAAACGACTGGAAGCCAAATTCTGAACAAAACCGGAAAAAATACTTCTGATAATCACTGAACGGCTTCTGCCCATGCCACACATCCCAGTAGTGCACGTCGCCGCGCCGATCAGAATCCGGGTCGTCAAAACACCCGCCCGACGACGGTGACGAACGCCAGTAAAATGTCACATCGTCCGCCTCGCGCACTGCCCTTGGCAAAATTTCCTCAAATAATTTAATATAATCCGCGCGCAGGTACATGGACTCTTGCTGAAAGTCTCCCCAGTGATGCCACGCAGACTCAATCTCATTGTTGCCGCACCAAAGCCCAAGCGACGCATGGTGCCGAATCCGCCGTACATTGTCAATCGTCTCCTGCCTCACCGTGGACGCAAAGTCGTCCGTCACATCATACACATTGCAGGCGTACATCAAATCCTGCCACACAATCAGACCGTATTGGTCACACAAGTCATAAAAGGTATCGGACGGATAATAGCCGCCGCCCCATACCCGGACACAGTTAAAGTTCGCGCGGACACAGCATTTTAGCAGATACTCTATCCGCTTTTCGTCAATCCACGGATAAACAGCATCCTCCGGTATATAATTTCCACCTTTTGTGAAAATTTTCACACCGTTTATCATAAATGCAAACTCGTTCCCCCACGCGTCTGCCTCCTGACTAACCGTCAAAGTGCGCAGACCGATGGTTTTTGTCACACGCTGCACATGCCTGCCATTCCAGTCAACAGACACTGTCAGCTCATAGAGCGGCTGCTCCCCGTAACCGTTTGGCCACCAGAGCTTTGGCTGCTGTACCGTCATCTCTGCCCCGTAGACCATATTGAGCTTAGCGCCTTCCTCCCGCCCTGCCGCAGCTTCTGCAGTGATCTCAGGAACCTGTTTGTCATTTTTTTCAGCCAATGTCACCGTCACTATGATTCCATCCTTCGCTGATGGCACATGGTCCGGTGATGTGGCTGCTGTGTCTGCTTGTCCCGACAACACCTTGTCAGGCGCTGTTCCCGGCGCGTCCGCCTGCCCCAAAGCTCCCTTGTCCGGTGTCTTGCCCGCTGCCCGATCCTCCAAAGCGTCCACATCACCGGACAAGGTTATCGTTGTCCGAATACGGACACTGCCATCCTTCTCATGAACCTGCCTGATTCGCACATCCTCGATTCCAAACGAGTCTGTTCCTTCTATATAAATAGCGCGCCAGATTCCCGCATCCACAAGCTGCGGACCCCAATCCCAGCCAAACATGGAATGCGCCTTGCGGACCAGCTGATTTCCCTTCATCGCACCGCAGGGGACATACTGAATGGTTTTATTTTCCTGATAGGGATAATTTTCTATAAATCGCAGTACCGAATGAAACACAATGCAGATCTCATTCCTGCCCAAATGCAGAAACTCTTTAACCGCAAAACGATAGGTGCGGTGCATATTGTCCGTGCAGGCAAGCTCCTTCCCGTTCACAAAAATCTGCGCAAGCGTGTCGAGTCCCTCGCAGACCAGCGTAACCTCTCTGTTTGCTAACAGCGCTTCCGCCACGACAAAGCTGCGCACAAACTGATAATCCTTCCAAAAAAGCTCCCGCGCCGCATACTCGTTTTCCCTGTAGTAAGGATGCTCCATCTTTCCAGCCGCATAAAGTCCTGAAATCACACTCCCTGGTACTTCCACAGGGCAAAGCGACTCCCCGTCCGCATCTCTTAATTCCCATTGTCCGTTTAGCTCTAAGATCTTCATATATCGATTCCTCTTACCTTTTCACCACAAAATAATATGTTCTCTTTTATAAGAAACTGTAATATTATTGTATTGAATATCGCTTTCTATGTCAATATTCGAAGCAATATCGATGATCGAAAACGCTCCAGCCCCAAAACGCTATGTAAAAATGCGATAAAATCCTAAACTTTTCATTATTTTCTTTCCTCAAAAATATTACTGGAAAACGGTGGAATTCTGTTATATAATAATCCTAATTCACATTTCATAGAATGTGCATTTTTGTCATTAACGTGTATACTAGTACAGTATTGCACTAATTTCGAAGTATTAGGTGCCTGAATTTTGTGTCAGGACAAGGCGGAGGAAGGAGGCGCAGCGGTGGCTACGGTGACTGACGACAACGCAGTACTGGCGCAAAAGGCAGGCGCATAGCACTCGATTATTAATGTAATGCTGTACTATATCAGAAAGGACGTGATTGCATACAGCCGATTCATGAAAGACTTTCATGAAAAACTTTCATGAAAACATTTTTCACAAGTACCTGTCAAGGACAGATTTTTTAAGTAGAGGGATTTATATGATGAAGAAAAAATTGTTATGTATGCTGCTATCAATTGCAATGGTGTTTACCGTCACGGATACTCCTGTATCAGCATCCGAAATACAGACCACAAACGAGACTGCGGCACCAGAATCTTCTGCCAGTCCGGAAAACACTGTGCCAGAAGATTCCACAGCACAGGAAAGCACACCCGCACAGAACGAAACTGCGGAGGAAAAAGAAACCCAATCAGAACCCGCACAAACGGAGACAGAAACTGGCGGCAATGCTGCTGACCAGACACAGCCAGAGACCGAAACGGCATCCTCTGGTGAAACACTGCCAACTCAAACGCAGGAAGAAACCGGCAGCGAAGATAAAACAGAAACCGAGACGTACTCCGATCTGGAAACCGAAGAAGAAACGCTGACGGAAGATTCAACGAATCTTGAATCGGAAACCGAAACCGAAGAAACCGCAGAGGAAACCACCGACACCGAACTACAGGCAGCTTACCACAC
>CAMWJQ010000105.1 GCA_947174615.1 uncultured Lachnospiraceae bacterium | reverse complement strand
TGAAAGTGGTAAATTATTTAGAAACTTATTAAAAAATGTACCCTAAAACAAAAATTAATAAACTTTGTGGAAACAGGGTGAAACAATATAATATATATAGAAACGAAAATACTGGACACAGTAAATATTGAGAACAGGAGATGAGTGCGAAGATGGCAGAAACAACACGGCATGAATTAGTCATAGAAGTAAAAAATATGTGCAAAAATTTTGGTTCGACCAGGGCACTGCGCAATGTTGATGTTTCTTTTTACAGGGGACAGATCCGGGGGCTGGTGGGAGAAAACGGAAGCGGAAAGTCAACGATCACTTCCATTATTTCCGGAATGCAGAAAGCCACGAGCGGAGAGGTGTTCTACAAAGGGGAGGCGTGGAATCCGGGAAGCATGGTGGAGGCGCAGAAAGCAGGCATCAGCATGGTGCTTCAGGAGGCAAACACGATCCCAAACTGTACCGTGGCGGAAAATATTTTTGCAGGGCGGTTTGACGAGTTTTCTAAATTTGGCATTGTGAACATGAAAAGACTCAACGCGGCGGCGCAGGAAATCCTGGATTCCTTTGGGATATCCCATATTAAGGCGGCGGACAGCATTAACAAGTATGGGTTTGAAGACCGCAAACTGATAGAGATTATGCGCTGCGTCTCGGACGACACGGAGATCTTTGTGGTAGACGAAACCACGACGGCGCTGTCTCTGGAAGGAAGGCAGCTTTTGTATAAGCTGATACATAAATTAAAGGATCAAAATAAATCCGTCATATTCATTTCACATGATATGGATGAGATATTGGAGCAGTGCACAGACTTGACGGTGCTTCGCGACGGCGAGATCATTGGGCATCTGGACAGAAGCGAGATGGATATGCCCAATGCCGAACAGGTGATCCGCTTTATGATGGTAGGACGCGAGATCGGCGATGCATATTATCGGGAGGATTATGACAGTTTCCACGGTGATAAGGTGGCATTGGAATTAAAAAATGTTACTCTGGGAGCGATCAGGAATTTTTCGCTTAAGCTGCACGAAGGTGAGATTATCGGCTTTGGCGGATTGAGCGGATGCGGAATGCATGAGATCGGGCGGATCGCGTTTGGGTTGGAAAAATTAGAGAGTGGCAGCGTGGAGCGCAAAGGCGAGAAGATCAAAGGATGCTTTGAGGCGATTCAGTCAGGAATCGGTTATGTGTCCAAAAACCGGGATACAGAAGCCCTGATTCTGGAAGGCTCCATTCAGGACAACATCGTGCTTCCGTCTGAGTCAGAGCTTTCCCACGCGACGTTCATCAGCCCGAAGCGGGAAAAACAGATGGCGGATGGGGAGATCGAATCGTTCCGGATCAAGTGCGGCGACGGGAAACAGTGGGTCAACACCTTAAGCGGTGGAAACAAACAGAAAGTGTCGTTTGCCAAGTGGACAGCAAAGGGATCAGATGTCATCATCATGGACTGTCCCACACGAGGCGTGGATATCGGCGTGAAGCAGTTTATGTACGGACTGATCGCGGACATGAAGAAACAGGGAAAATCGATTCTCCTCATCAGTGAAGAGATGGCGGAGCTGATCGGTATGGCGGATAAGATCATCATCATGAAGGACTTTGCAGTGACGAAGGAGTTTATGAGAAGCAAGGACTTGTCCGAGACCGATATGATAGAATACATGATTTAGGAGGGCGTGTGATGAGTGAAAAGGAAAAAATAACACCGGGGGAATTTTTAAGTCAGCATATTTATGACATCGCGGCGTATGCAGGACTGATTGTGACATTTATCCTGTTCCTTATATTCAGCGGGAGCCGTCTGTCCTACAATATGGCTACAGTGCTGCAGGCGGCTTCGGCATACTCGATCATTGCGCTCGGAGCAGTGTTTGTCTATTCAATGGGATATATGGACGTGAGCGTGGGGCAGCAGGTCGGTGTCTATGCGATACTGATGATCATGATCACAAACGCGATAGGCGGAACGGCACTCGGGGTGATCGTAGGGTTTGTCGTGATTTTGGCACTTGCACTGCTTTGCGGAGCCTTCAACGGCGCAGTTGCAGTGTGGTTAAAGCTTCCGTCGATTGTGACATCGCTTTTTCTGATGTTTTTCTTTACTGGTGCCCAGCTGCTTTTAATGGAAAGCACAGGAACCAACTCGATTTCCATACAGGCGACGATCAAACCGGCGGACCGCAATCTGTACAATGTGATGCTGATCGCCGCAGTCATCATCGTGGCAGTTAGCGTCACCTATTTCTTCAAGTTTACGAAACTCGGAAAATATACCAGAGGAATCGGCGCAAACGAGATGACGACGGCACAGTGTGGCGTCAACACGACAAAGTGGAAAGTGATCGCATATATGGCATTTGGCGTGTGCGTCGCAATCGGTTCTTTTATCATGCTGACGAGGACGGGAAGCGCAGGCAAGGGAACAGGGAGCGGCTATGCGATGGATATCATGATCTGTCTGATCTTGGGTGGGATGCCGCTGTCCGGCGGCATGAAGTCAAAGGTCAGCAGCGCGCTTGTCGGAACGTTTACCTATGTTCTTCTCACGAATGATCTGACGACTATGGGCGTGGACCTGAACATGATCAATTTCGTGAAGGCAGTGATTTTTATCGCCATTATAATGGTGACCTGCCGGAAGAAGGACGCAGTATTGCCAAGATAGGTTTTGGCTGTGGAATACACAGAAAAACATAGATTTTAAATAGTAAACAGGAGGAATGAAAATGAAAAAGGGCTTATTCAGGAAAATCTCAAAAAAGGTTTCGGCAGTCATACTCGCGGGTGCGATGGCAGTTTCGATAGTAGGCTGCGGCGGTGGAAATGCTTCGAACGGAAGTTCTAATCCTGCGGATTCTGGGACAGCATCCAATAACGCTGCGGACACAGGGAGCGCGCCTGCAGTGGAAGGGAAAAAATGTACGATCGGTGTCGCATTCTATACAGACACTGGCTTTGCAGTGGACTCCACAAAGGCTTATCTGGAATCCCTCTCAGACACGTTGAATGTAAAGTTTACATACACCGTCCTGACACAGACGGACGAGGCGGCTAACCTGACCAAAATCCAGGAACTGATTTCTTCAAATGTGGATGGCATTATCTGTACAATGGATCTTGGCATGCCTTCCATTATTCAGGAGTGTGAGGCAGCGGGCGTATACCTTGGAGGTTATCTGTGCGATTATGACACTTCATACAATACGGCATATGACCAGGTATTTAAGAGTGAATATTTTGTAGGAACAGCGACAGACGGACAGAACCCTGATGATGTCACAATCGGAAATACAATGCTGGACAGCTTGGTTGAGTACAATGAGCGCAATGCGGACGCACCGATCACGCATGTATCCATGGCAATATTCCCAGTATGGGCATTCCCCGCACAGTCAACGGGTGCAGAGCAGTTTGTAGCAGCAGTTGGGGTATATAACAAAACTGCCGAGACACAGATTACAGTGGACCCACTCGACGAGGAAAGCGACGTGCTCGCATTTGCGCCGATCGACACAACTTATTTTGCAAAGCATGCCGATTCACAGGCAATTATCTCGTTCGCAGCAGGAAGCGCTTTTGTGTATCCTACAATGGTACAGGCTGGCGTGGACAGCAGCATGAAGCTTTTTACAACCGGATTTGACGGCGGCGAGGACGCAAACTTTGGAACGACAGGAAAGGGAACTTATCAACAGACGATGGTGACGGCGCCGGAATCAATCACATATCCTCTGGTATTGCTCTTAAACAAGATCAATGGCGTGTCTTTCCCCGATCAGCCTGCAGAGGCAGAGCGTGTCAGCTCGGCACAGTATGTCATCAACAGCGATGAGGACATGACTAAATTCCAGAACAGCTGCTTTTTTACAAAGGATGCATCCAAGGCAATGTATACACCGCAGGATGTACTCAATATGACGGCTTATGGCAATCCTGATGCAACTTATGCGGATCTCAAGGCGATTTTGTCAACAATGACGATTGACAGTATCAAATAGCATAATAACTTATCAACAATGAAGAATGCCTTGAAAAACAGGCATTCTTCAATTAATCAAATGTTGCCGCAGGGCAGTGTCACGGAGGTAAAAGATGAATAATTCAGAAAATATCATGAAAAAAATAATCTTATCGGCTATTTTTCCGGTATTAATGTTTGTGGTGATGCTTGTCATTACTGCGAGCAACGACAAATGTTACGTAAATGGGAAATTAATATTTTTAAGCGCGGATCTGGTGAAACAGGTCATTATCAATTCCTGTATGACAGTCTGCGTGGCGCTTGCGATCTGGCTGCAGCTGAAAAACGGCAGGTTTGACTTCTCCGGCGGAGCCTCCATGATACTGGCAGCCATTATTGCAGGCAATGTGGGGATCATGACAGACAGTCCAGTGCTGGCGCTGCTCACGGCAGTTGCAGTGGGCATTGTCCTAAGCTGTCTGACAGCAGTGGTCTATATCATTGGACGGCTTCCGATCATTATCTGTACGATCGGTATGACGCTGTTGTATGAATCGCTGACGTATCTGACGTTTGGCGGACAGGGAATCCGTATTTTTTACTCACAGCCACATACATCTGTCTTTGGAAGGATTCCAGGCGTGCTGCTGCCGACAGCACTCGCAGTGGCAGCGTTCGTAATATTTACATACTTTACGGCGGCAGGCAGGAAAGGCAAGGTGCTTTCCAACAATCAGCGTGCAGGTGTAAACATCGGCATCAACGAGAAGAAAAATATTTTTGTGACTTATATTTATACAGGTATCATTATCGGACTTGCGGCGATCGTGTATGTGTCGCAGCATGAAGTATCACCGCAGTCAGGTCTTGCAACATCGGGGATCATGTTTTCCTATATCGTACCGGTATTTATGGGAACTTTTATCGGTCTGGCAAGCTGCGATGTCATGGGGATCGCAATCGCGGCAGTTGGAATGGAGATTATGAATTACGGACTGAACTGCCTGAATCTTGGTGCCGGCGGATGGCAGCAGATCATCATGGGAATATTTGTACTTGGTTTTTATGCGTTTTCTGCGCAGACCGATAAGATACAGGCGTTTATGGAAAAGAGAAAAAAATCAGCCAAATCGGCGTAACGATAGAAATGATAAAAATGATACAAGCGAATCAGGAGGTAGCGGAATGCAGATTGAAAAGTGGGGGATGCTGGAGCTTTCCTTTCGGGGAAAGAAGGATGGAAACCCATACGTGGATTATCAGATCAAAGCGGTGATTTCAGGGGAGAAGGAGAAAGTAGAAGTAAATGGGTTCTACGATGGCGATGGTGTGTACAAGGTGCGGTTTATGCCATCTTATGAGGGCGTTTATTCCTATCAGGTAATGGGCAGTTTTGCCGATGCAGGTGAGAGCGGTGAGTTTACAGTAACGCCAAACAGGGCGGAAAACCACGGTCCGGTGAGGGTGCAGGACGGCCGCTGGCTGGCATATGCGGACGGGACTCCTTATCACAGTGTCGGGACGACATGTTATGCATGGACACACCAGAGCGAAGAGTTACAACAGCAGACGCTGGAAACTCTGGAAAAGAGCTGTTTTAACAAGCTGCGCTTCTGTGTGTTCCCAAAGTATTATGCCTACAATGAGACAGAGCCGCAGCGCTATCCTTATCAGCGGGGAGAGAGAAAAGGACAGGACAGCGAGAAGGCCGCGGGGAAGATAACATTGAGTATTCCCATGAAAAAGAAACCGGAAGACATTACGGATTTTAACTGCTATACGTTTGATCCTGTGTATTTCCGCCACCTTGACCAGCGTGTCAGACAGCTGATGGAGATGGGGATCGAGGCAGACATCATCTTATTCCATCCTTATGACAAATGGGGCTTTTCGACCATGAAGCGCGAGTGCAACGAGCTGTATCTGGACTATATGACAGCGCGCTATGGCGCATACAGAAACGTATGGTGGTCGATGGCAAACGAGTATGATCTGATGCCGCAGATCACAGAGGAGGAATGGGATGCATATGGCAGGCTTGTGCGGGTGCGGGATGTATATGGACACCTGTGTTCCATACACAACTGCATTGCCTTTTATGATTATACGAAAGACTGGATCACCCACTGCAGTATGCAGAGAACAGATACCTACAAGCACGTTGAACTGACAGAGCAGTTTTTGCAGAAATATCAGAAACCGGTTGTGTGGGACGAGATTGTATATGAGGGAAATATTGATCAGAGCTGGGGAAATATTTCCGGTCAGGAGCTGGTGCGGAGATTCTGGGAGGCAACGCTGCGCGGCGGATGTGCGGGGCATGGTGAGACGTTTGTCCACCCGCAGGACATTCTCTGGTGGGCGCATGGGGGCGTCCTTCACGGGGAGAGTGAACCGCGCATTGCATTTCTGAAAAAAATCTGGGATGAGACGCCGGGAGGTTATCTGAAAGCCGTCGAGGGCGCTCTCGACGAGGTGGCAGCGATCCCGGCGTATGCAGAAAAGACCGTGACATGGGGATATGCTACGTGGGCGGATTATGAACTGCATTATTACGGTTTTAACAGACCTGCATTCCGTCGGTTTGAGTTCCCGGAAGATGAAAAGTTCCATATGGAAGTGATCGATACATGGAATATGACGATCGAGGATGCAGGAGTACACAGCGGTACAACGGAGGTAAAACTTCCGGCGCGCGAGTGGATGGCAGTGCGCGTCAGAAAAGTATAGCGATATTATAGATTAGGAGGGAGCCTATGCTGGATTTAAGAGCAAAACCATTTTATTTATCAGATGAGGATATTCGTTGGGTTGAGGATACCAGAGCGTCGCTGACGCTGGAGGAAAAACTGGGACAATTGTTTTTTCCAATTGGGTATTCTCCAAACGAACAGTATCTGCAGTATGAGATCTTGAACCGGAATCCTGGCGGACTGATGTTCCGTACCGGAAAAACGGAAGAATTGTTTTCCGCGTATACATATCTGCAGGAGCATGCAAAAGTACCGATGTTCCTTGCCGCAAATCTCGAGGCAGGCGGGGACGGTATTGTCGAGGAAGGGACAGCCTTCGGGAAACAGCTGCAGGCGGCGGCTACAGGAGACCCGGAGCAGGCGTACCGTCTGGGAAAGGTTTCATGCAGCGAGGCGCAGGCAGTAGGCTGCAACTATGCGTTTGCGCCGGTAGTGGATATTGACATGGATTACCATAATCCGATCACAAATGTGCGTACATATGGTTCTGACAAGGAGATGGTAAAGGCGTGTGGGTTGGCGTATATGCGTGGGGCAAAGGAATGCGGTTCGGCAGTATCTGTCAAGCATTTTCCTGGGGACGGCGTGGATGAGGTGGACCAGCATATTCTGACCAGTGTCAATTCCCTGTCCTGTGAGGAGTGGGATGCGACATACGGTGACGTTTATAGGACGCTTATCGAGGCAGATGCCCTGACAGTCATGGTAGGTCATATCGCGATGCCAGCATATCAGAAAAAGTTCAATCCTAATCACCCTGACAAGCTGATGCCGGCATCCTTGTCGCCGGAACTGCTGAAAAATCTTCTGAGAGAACAGCTTGGATTTAACGGAATGATCATAACGGACGCGACGCCGATGGTGGGATTTTTGTGTGCGATGGACCGTGAAAAATCTGTGCCATACTGTATCGAGGCAGGCTGCGACATGATCCTGTTCAACAAGGATTATCAGGAAGATCTGGATTTTATGAAGAAAGGTTACGAGGAAGGAATCCTCTCAAAAGAGCGGCTTGACGAGGCGGTTACCAGAATCCTTGCGGCGAAAGCAGCGCTGCGGCTGCATATCAAACGCGCAGAAGGGACATTGGCGCCCAAACGTGAAAATCTGAGTGTCATTGGCTGTGAGCAGCACAAAGCATGGGCAAAGGAATGTGCAGATAAGGCAGTCACGCTGGTGAAAGATACGCAGAAGCTTCTGCCGATTTCGCCACAGAAGCATAAGCGTGTACTCTTTGAGATTATGGGAAAGTGTCCGTCGGAGGAGCGGGTTGCAAAACGCTTTATTGAGGATATGGAGCGTGAAGGATTTGAGATGATCCGCTATGAGGAGGAGGTCTTTGACTTTTCCAAACCGATGCGCTTTGAGACTGTGACAGAGTTTCGGAGCAAATATGATCTGGTCATCTATATAGGAAATGTGGAGAATGCCTCCAACAAGACGACGAGCCGTCTGAACTGGCATGCACCATACGGTGCGGGCAACAATATCCCTTGGTTTGTGGAAGTAGTGCCGACATTGTTCATCTCCCTGCAGAATCCGTATCATCTGCTGGATGTACCGATGGTAAAGACATATATCAACGCGTATTCCAACCATGACCTGATGATCGATACCGTGGTGGAGAAGATAACGGGAAAGAGTGCATTTACAGGAAAAAATCCGGTTGATCCGTTCTGTGGAAAGGATTATCTGGCATATTAGGAGGGAAATGTTTATGGAACAGGTGTTTAATCCATTTTTACCATTACATGAATATGTTGCGGATGGTGAACCGCACGTTTTTGACGGCAGGGTTTATATCTATGGTTCCCATGACGCCTCGTTTGGAACCAAATACTGTGAAGGACATTATGTCACATGGTCGGCTCCAGTGGAGAATCTGCGGGACTGGCGCTATGAGGGCGTGATCTACAGGAGAGACCAGGACCCTTCCAATCAGGAGGATCAGATGCAGCTCTGGGCACCGGATGTGGCAAAAGGTCCGGACGGGCGGTATTATCTGTATTACTGCTTTAACTTTTATCCTGAGATCGGCGTCGCTGTCAGTGACTCTCCGGCAGGACCCTTTGAATTTTACGGTCATGTCCGGTATCCGCGGGAGGTATTGGAGGGCGGAGACATACAGGGCGACATGATGCCGTTTGACCCCGCAGTCCTGATGGATGAGGACAACAGGGTATACCTCTATTATGGGTTTGCGCCGGCTTGTGAGAAGGAAATGCTGCTGCCCAAATTCAGCGAGGCCGACCTGCAGGCAATGCCGGAGGAGGAGCGGAAAAAAATTGAAGGCATGATGAATGCAAAGATGGGCGAAAACGGAATGGTTGTCGAGTTGGAGCAGGATATGCTGACGATGAAAGGGGTGCCACAGGTTTGTGTTCCGGGTGGACTCCATACGCAGGGAACCGGGTTTGAAGGACATGGATTTTTTGAGGCGCCTTCTATACGTAAGATAAATAATAAGTACTACCTTGTCTATTCAAGCCATAAGAGCCACGAGCTCTGCTATGCTGTCAGCGAAAGACCGATGGATGGGTATGCATACGGGGGCGTTATCGTTTCGAACGGCGATATCGGATACCGCGGAAGGACAAAACCTGTGAATACACTTGGCAATAATCATGGCGGCATTGTAAAGGCAGGGGAGGATTACTATATCTTTTACCACCGCCAGACACACGGAACGGAGTTTTCAAGACAGGACTGCGCGGAAAAAATACAGATTCTTCCCGATGGCAGTATTCCGCAGGTGGAGATCACAAGCTGCGGCTTAAACGGCGGGGCGCTTCCTGCTTCCGGTAGCTATCCGGCGGCGATCGCGTGCCATATGACCTGTCCGGAAACAATGGCTCATATTGATTACCAGAATCCTGCCATGCAGATACAGACAAGGATGGTGCAGAAACAGAATGTACAGTTTTTGACAGACATTCACGATCATACAGTGCTGGGGTACAAATATTTTGAATGCATCAGTGTCTGTGGAATTGTACTGGAACTGCGCGGATGTTTTACCGGAACGGTGAAAGTGGCAGTAGACGAGAGCGGAAAGGAATGTTTTGCGGAAGATACACTGTCAGTTAAAACAGAAAACTGGAAGATAGAGGAACTTCATGCCAGTATACCAGATGGAATATATCCGCTTTTCCTGTTGTTTGAAGGGGAAGGAACACTGGATATGAAGTCGCTGTCATTTGCTAATATATCGTAACAAATATTTGTATTTTATAAAAAATATGGAGGGCATTGTCATGGGATTTGGAAAAGATTTTCTGTGTGGAGCTGCCTCGGCAGCGCATCAGGTGGAAGGCGCTTTTGATGAAGACGGGAAAGGTCTGGGAATATGGGATTATTTTGGGCAGCAGACGGGTTACATTAAATACAATGAAAATGCCAATGTTGCCTGCGACCATTATCACCGGTACAAAGAAGATGTGGCTTTGATGAAAAAGATCGGATTAAAGAGCTACCGTTTTTCAATCAGCTGGCCGCGCGTGCTGCCGGAGGGAACCGGTACAGTGAATGAAAAAGGGCTGCAGTTTTATTCCGACCTTGTAGATGAACTGCTTGCAGCGGGGATAGAGCCGCTGGTTACACTGTACCACTGGAATCTTCCGATGGCATTATACGAAAAGGGGGGCTGGAAGAATCCCGAAAGCCCCAAATGGTTTGAGGAGTATACGAGTGTGGTTGCAGAGCGTCTGGGCGACCGGGTAAAATACTGGAT
>CAMWJQ010000104.1 GCA_947174615.1 uncultured Lachnospiraceae bacterium | reverse complement strand
GGTTTATACTGGATTGGGGAGGATGAAAACGGCAGACGCAAAATCTTTTATGATGATCCGAAAAAGCCCAATCCGGCGGAGGCAAAAGAGCCGTCTGACAAAACGGCAGATGATTCTGCGCATAGCGCCGCACCGGAGGTGAAGTCGGACGACCCCCAAAAAGCAGAGGAAAAGTGTACCGGCGATACGGGAAAAGTTGACCGTGAAATCGAGAAGCTAAAGGAGAAAAAGAAACAGCTTGAACAACAGATTCAGTCCGCAGCCGGAGATGAGAAAAAGGTTCAGGAGCTGGAGCGGAAACTGGCGCAGGTAGAGAACGAACTGAGCCAGAAAGACAATGAGACGTATCGGCGGAATCACACAATTTTTTCATGAGATAGTGCGTCATAAAATACCGAAAAACAGCGGCAGATTTGCTGCTGTTTTTTGGTACATCATGATTCATAGGAGACGGATCAATCTTACCGGAAAATGAAGATATTTTACAAGACTTTTAAAAATCTTTGGTTTATAATGGTTCTTAGCAAGGAGGGAATTTGAATGAGGAAAGAAGTCAGAACCGTTGTTTATGATGAATCATTGCGGATTGAAGCCTACCGCTTTGAGGGAATCGTACAGCCGTTTCCAAATCATTTTCATGAGCATTATGTGATCGGTTTTGTGGAGAACGGAGAACGTTGTCTGTCTTGCAGGAACATAGACTACACGATTGGACAGGGAAATGTTGTTTTATTTCATCCGGGCGAGAATCATGCCTGCGTACAGTCTGATGACGGCGCATTGGACTACCGCGGCTTTAACATCAGCAAAGAAATAATGCTTGATTTGGCAGAGGAAGTGACAGGGAAACGGGAACTTCCGGGATTTTCAGAGAATGTGATTTGTGATGAGGAAATAATCTGCTGTCTGCGCCCACTACATGAAATGGTGATGAATGGAAACAGCGGCTTCGGAAAAGAAGAAAATTTGTTGTTCCTGCTGACCAGTTTGATTCAGAATTATGGTCAGCCTTTTGAGAGCTGTATTCCAGAGTGCGGACAGGAAATTGAAAGAGCCTGTATGTTTATGGAACAGCACTTTACGGAGCATATTTATTTAGACCAGATTTGCCGCCAGGCAGGACTAAGCAAGTCAACGCTTCTTAGGGCATTTACAAAGTCAAAGGGGATTACGCCATACCGTTATTTAGAGACAATCCGTATCAATGAAGCAAAGAAGTTGTTATCAAATGGCGTATCTCCGCTTGACGCAGCAATCGGGACAGGTTTTTCCGACCAAAGCCACTTTACAAATTATTTTACGAGCTTTATCGGGCTTGCGCCGGGAGTGTACCGTGAAATCTTTTTTGATAAAAATAAGGGCGGTGAATAGAATGGTGACAGAAAGAGCGCTATGTTACCCGGTCAGAATCAAAACAAAAAACTGGAACGCCGAAAGCTATTTTGAGGGAGAACGTGACAGAAAAGATTATTACAGAGAATGGTTCAGTAGTGGGGATAAAAAGGAGGACTAAAAATGGATTTACGAAATGAAAAGTGTGTTATGGTAATTGACGAAAATCTGCCGCTGGGAATTATCGCAAATACGGCGGCGATCATGGGGATCACTTTGGGAAAGAAAATGCCGGAAGTCGTTGGCGCTGATGTGTACGACAGAACCGGGAATGAACATTTAGGAATTATTGAATTTCCGGTTCCCATTTTAAAAGGCAATGTAGATCTAATAAAAACTATCCGTGAAAAATTGTATGAGCCGGATTTTTCGGATTTGACCGTCGTTGATTTTTCAGATTTGGCGCAAGGCTGCAAGACTTATGATGAATTTATAGAGAAGATGAAAGAAGTATCGGAAATTGACCTGAATTATTTTGGAATTGCAATTTGCGGTGCCAAAAAGAAAGTCAATAAATTGACTGGAAGCATGGCTTTGCTGCGGTAAAAATGCAAACTTTCAGCCCAAAATCCTTTATTGAAGGCGTTTTTAGAGAAAACTTAGAGGTTCGTCAGCTATAATCATCGTAAATGAAAATAGAAAGGAAGATAAAGAAAGACTATGAAGAAGAAATATATATTGGTATTTATAACAGTTTTGACAATGGGAATGACCGCTTGTTCATCAGATTCAAAAGAGCATACAGAGCTTACTGGAACTATTACGGAGCGTGAACCTGAAAATGAAAATGTTTCAAAAGCAGAAACAAAACCCGATACTGCGGAAAGTCCAAAATCCGATAATATTGACAATGCTGAAACAGAACCTACAGTAGATGAGGACAACATAGAGCGTGATCCCATTACTGGAATTGTTGAAGAGTATGCAGATAACACAATTATAATCAAAGACCCCGGCGATGAGATACGCTATTATTTTTCTACAAAAAACGCTCAAATAGTAGAGGGAAATTCGCCTATTGCCGTGGGGGATACGGTGGAAATCACTTATCGAGGGCTGCTTGGCGATGAAAAGAATCCATGTGAAGCTGTTAAAATTGTGGCAGATATAGTTGAGTAAATGCGCTAAGGAATGCTGCGCGCCTGATTTTGGCGTGGTACTCTCGAAGAGAAATCCTGCGCCCTACATCCGAATCGCAGCTATTGAAAATGGGCATATTGGGGAAAGTTATGTACAACAAAGCAATGGCAAATCAGCATTCTGGGAGGGAAGAACAAATGTCAAAAGGTTTCAAGATTTGTCCGCTCATTTTACCATTTATCATTGGTATTATTTTAGGAATCATTGCAAAACTTATAGATGTACCATATATCACATCCAGAGTCCCCCTATTTGATGATATAATGGGGCGGTTTGGAATATGGGTTTGGGCGGCTGCGATAATTTCTATTCTTTCAAAAACGGCTTTACTTGCAGCAGTGCGTTCTTTCGTGTTTTTTATCGGAATGTTAGCTGCTTATTATGGTTATACTGTTCTTTTTTTGAATTTTTTTCCAAAATCACAGATGATTTTGTGGGGCGGTATTGCTATGATTACTCCCTTTTGTGGTTTTCTGATATGGCAGACCCATAAAGAACGGCATTATGCAGATTTCATTTCTTCCTTACCCTTTACGATTTTCTTTACCGAATGGTATTTAACCGCTTTTGCTGGTCAGTATTGGACTTTCAGTACTGCCAAAGATGAACTGCTGTTAGGGATTGCCTATTTATGTTTTACTTTCTCATTGTTGGCATTTATTCCAACAAACAAAAAACGATTATTTAGTCTGTTATATGGATTATTGATATCAATCATACTCGTACAGCTAATACAGGCAGAAATCATAGCGAACCCATATGAGCTGTTAAATATATAACCAGAACGGCACAACAAGACGGGAAATCAAGAAAAAGGTTTCCTGTTTTTTAGTGCCTTGGCGTTAATGTGGATTGTAACGTTATTTTGTTACAGTTCCGATATTTCTATCCCAACAGATTGCGGAGAAGGGGACGCATATGTTATAATATAACCAGCTTTTCATCGTATTGGATCACGAGAGTGGTGAGAATTCTTGAAAAGAATGGCTATGAATTGGTTAAGGAAGAATTTGGGGCGGAAGAGGACCCTTATGGTAATGGAATGTTACTCTACAAAAAAATATTATGGCTGTCTGATTCAAATAAAACATATGTTTGATAAACGTTATTTGAATGTGAAACGCAAAGGAGGGAGAAAATAGATGGGTGTATCGCTTTACTATACAGCAAACAGATCAACCCCAGCCACACCACAGGAACAAAGACTCTGTGATGAGATCGCACAACGCTATGACGAGCAGTATCCTTATGGCGATTTATACGAGGGTTTTTGCATTTATGACTGGGAATCATGCCAAGATGATCAGGAGGATGTAAATGTGATTCTGCAAGGAGCAACAAAGCTGCCAATAGATGATCTGGAGCTTTTTCAGGATGTTTTAGGATGGTGGTTAGACTGCCTGGCGGAACTGAAAGGCGTTCTGCCAGATGCGCAGTGGGATGTGAGCCTTGATGATGTTAACTTTGAGTGGTCTGAGGAGAAGCATTGTTTTTTGCCGCAAGGAGATTGATACAGGAAACTAGAGCGTGTTTGAAAAATCATTGCTGCAGGCACAGGAAACAAAGCAGTATTGAAAAATAAAAACGGAGGAACAACATATGGGAATACATTTTGGCGTGGATTATTATCCAGAGCACTGGCCGAGGGAGCGTTGGGAGACGGATGCCCGTCTGATGAAGGAGATGGGTGTGCAGGTCGTGCGCATGGCAGAATTTTCATGGTTTAAGATGGAGCCGGCAGAGGGCGAATTTCATTTTGAGTGGCTTGAAGAAGCAGTGGCGCTGCTCGACAGTTATGGGATCAAATCCATTCTCGGCACGCCGACAGCGGCGCCTCCCGCGTGGATTATACAAAAAAACCCGGAGATACAGCCTATTGACAGGCAGGGAAGGCGCAGGCATTTTGGCGGCAGGCATCACGACTGCCAGTCCAACCCGGATTATCGTGTGCATATACGCAGGTTTGTGACTGCATTTGCCAAACGGTTCGCAGATAATCCCGGCGTCATTGGCTGGCAGATTGACAATGAGCTTGGCAATTCGCATGGAGATTTGTGTATGTGTGACTCTTGTAAGAGGCAGTTCCAAAAGTGGCTTGGCAGAAAGTATGGGACTGTCGAAGTCTTGAACGAGGCATGGGGAACAGCATTCTGGAGCCAGGGATACAATAGTTTTGAGCAGGTTGGCACGCCGCTGATCACCGCAGTCGGCGAGAATCCTTCCGCGATGCTTGACTGGAAATGTTACTGCTCGGATTTAATTGTCGATTTTGCGGACTGGCAGGCACAGATTATTCGGGAAAACTGTCCCAGCCATTTTATTACGCACAACTTTATGTGTTTTGATAATAAGGTGGACTACTATGATTTGGCAGGACTGATGGATTTTGTGTCGAATGACATCTATCCGGCAGGGCACTGGCAGAAACAGCCGCATCAGCCGGACAACGAGCTTGCGGCGTGTCATGACGTGATTCGCGGCTACAAGAAAAAGCCGTTCTGGATGATGGAGCAGCAGTCGGGCATGGCAGGCTGGGAAATCATGGGCAGGGCGTTGGAGCCGGGACAGATGGCGGCATGGGCGATGCAGTCTGTCGCGCATGGCGCTGATGCAGTTGTCTTTTTCCGCTGGAGAACGTGTGCGATGGGAACGGAACAGTATTGGCACGGCATTCTGGGGCACAGCGGCAATCCGGGCAGAATCTACAATGAGGCGAAAAGACTGACAGAGACATTTACAAAATATATGGAGGAGTTCGAGGGCAGTATGCCTTGCCCTGAGGTAGCGATTGTGCATAGTTTCCGACAGAATTATGCATTTGATATCCAGCCCAACCACCCGCAGCTGCGTTATGTGGAGCAGTTACAAAAATACTATAAGGCTTTTTATGACAGGAAAATTCCGGTTGATTTCGTGCAGGACATGGATGACTTGTCACAGTACAAGCTTGTGATTGCACCGCTCCAATATTTGATGACACCGGAGCTTGAACAGCACTATATGGACTATGTGGCAGACGGGGGGAATCTGGTGCTGACGATGCGCACCGGCGTGAAAGACGCGACCAACCTGTGCATGACAGACCGCGAACTCCCAGGGCGGCTGGGCGATCTGTGCGGCATCGAGGTGCCGGAGTACGACTGTCTGCTTGAGACGACCGGCGGCGTGCTCTATGGCAAGAAAGAATATGAGATTGAGAAGTGGTGCGACATCATCACGCTCAAAGGTGCACATCAGATTGCGGAATATTCCACAGGTTTTTACAAACAGACACCTGCCATCACAGAAAACAAGTACGGCAGCGGCACTGTATGGTATATCGGAACCGAGCCGGGTGAGGAGCTGATGGAGGATATTATGACGTATATCACCCGCATCTGTGAGATTGAGCCGCTTGGCACCGCAGCCGACGGCGTGGAGATGATGACCCGCGAGAGTGAAGAAAAAGTATGGCTGTTTGTCATCAACCATACAGCCGATGAGCAAGTGTACCATCTGCACGGCATGTACACGCTGCTGGAAGGAGCGTGTGAAGAGTTTCTGCAGCCGTATGAGGTGCAGCTCTTTGAAGGGTATAAGCGCCGGAAGTAAAAGAGAATACCGTATTATAAGACAGCCTCTTTGAGCTCCGGCGCTAACACTCTTTATAGTTCATCGCGTATCACCCTTTCGTTGACTGCCATCACATACGCCTGTACGCGTGCCATGTCCGGCTCGTCGGGGAGTGTGGTATGCGCTGCGGCAACGCCTAGTTTCCGCTCATAGTCGTTTAACAGCTCATAAAATTCCGCCCGAAAGGTGCCGTCTGCGTTCTGGTAGCTGCCATTTCGGATTGCGAGAAGAAGCTCGTGCTCCTCCTTTCGATAGGTACGGATTTCACCTTTTTCCAGAATGTCAATTGCCATCATAAAGAGGCGGATCAAATGCATGGCGTGTTTGTTCAGGTGGTTGTCGTCTTTCTTGCGGTTGCGTTTTCCGAGCTTGTCATAGTCTCTGACAATGTTGTTCATCTCGTTCCAGATATTTTTGTAGTCGCGCAGCGGGTAGTGTGAGAGGTTCGCATCCACAAAAATCTCAGTCTCAAAATCAGGGTTGAGCGCTTTGTCCGTGTAGAGGCGGATTGCGCCATTCTCAAAAGGTTCATAGCGCTTGCGGAAATCGTACATCGCATTTTTGACCGAATTAAAAATGTGTTGTTCTTTTTCCTTTTGTGGGTAGGAATATCTTGCCATCGCGTTTTGCAGACGCCGCAGCTGGGCGTCTGCATAGCCGCCAAAGGAGTGAATCGCGCGCTTTGACAGGAACAGGTGCGCATTGTCAATCAGCTCCTGCCCGAACGGGTGTAGGTACAGATAATGCTCCTGATTCAGACCGAGCAGCTCTATTGTGTTTGGATTGCAGCTCAAGAGCAGCGTGATCAGTTTCATAAAGCTGTAGATGGTGGTGTCGGTCTGCGTGTCCACATACTGTTCAAAATGGGTCAGACCGATGAGGTCCGATTTCCTGTTGAGGGTCACGCCCCTGACATCAATGTCACTTTTTTCATTGTTTGTCCCATAGGAATAGCTTCCTGCAAGTCCGAGCAGAATCACATATCTGCCCAAGTGTTCGTTGGATTGTATGAAGCTGTACGCTTCGGATTTTAAGAGTTCAGAATTAATCATAACACACCTCGCTTGAATTTTTTGTACATCTTTCTATGACAGGATTTGGAGAACGGACGCTGTTTTTTGACCATTATGAACAGTTCCTCAACAGCACACTACAGCAAAAGATCCCATTCTCAGCAGTAAAATGCACGTCGCCGCTGTATTTCTCCGCAATGTTTAGAATACTCTCCACGCCAATACCTTGATGGTCCTTTGCCTGCGGAATGCCGTTGCAGAAATGGATATCGTCTGTGCAGTTATTCTTGCATTTGAGGAGAATCATGGACTTTTTCTGCCGGGCAACAATCTCTATTTTGCGTGATGTGGCAGCTTGTGCGCAGCCAAATACTGCATTTTCGAGAATATTGGAAAAAAGGGACACCAAATCGACATCGGAGATGCAGCGCGTTTGACCAAGACGGATATCGGCGTTCATCTCAATGCCGCTTTGCTGCGCTTTTCGCATATAAGCAGAAATAAGACTGTTTACCGCGTAATTTTCGCTGAATTTCCGGTCTATTTTTTCCTCCTCAATCCGTTCGTATTCGGCTAGATATTCAAGAATTGCGCTGTAATCCTGACGTTCGGCAAGCTCCATCACAACCATGTTGTGATGTCGGAAGTCATGGCGCGTCTGTCTTGCGCTGCGCTCGATTTTTTCATACGTTTCCATCTGTGCCATCAAAAGGTGTTCATGCATCTGCATCAGACGAAGCTGATGTGCGTGGTCTGCCTGCGCCATAAAGTAAAATAACAGCATATGTACGATCAGCATAAACAGATAACACAGCGTCATGATAAAAATATGGGTCACATTTTTTTCCTTGTGATATTCGTTATAAAGCAGTAAAAAGGTCATCATGACAAAAGTAAGACCGGAAATACAGGCGATCATTCCGTAGCCGCTCCGCATCTGGCGATAAATATAGAGCAGTTTCTTCTTGAAAAAACGACGGTACAGCAGCAGAAAAAATAAGTTCAAACCAAAGCGCAGTCCCCAGACTGCACAACTGCCCGCACCTGCGCCGCTCTGGGTAGCCAGCGAAATAAGACCATAGATAAATGTCCACAGACAGTAGTAGGCGGAGATTAAAAACACAGCCTTTTTGGGGTTGGAGGCTGATAACACAAACAAAAATACGCTGCCAAATACAATGGCAGTCAAAAGATAGGCGCCGAGAAAAAACATGACTCTAGGCAGACCAAGCTGCGCGGCAGTCACGAAAACAAACTGAAATAGCACGCCAGTAAGGGCTGTGATGAACAAGGTCTTTCCTTTATTATGCTTTGGCTCCAACACAAGATTATAAAACCAGACAACGTGAAAGATATTGTTGATGATATTGGTAATCAATGCCTCGTACATTTCTCAGCTCCTTTGAAAAAAAGTTACAATTAGTATCCTGTTTCTGTTATAGATTATATTCGAAGTTTTACCATCTAATTGACATTTTGCGGCTTTTCCATTATCATAGTTAGAAAACCAAATACGTGATCCGCTTGTCAGTCAGCGGATTCACAAAAAGAGGATACATCTATGATATTTGAAACACATGCCCACTACGATGACGAGGCATTTGATGAGGACAGGGATTCGCTCCTTGCCTCCATGCAGCAAAATAAGATAGGTTTTCTGGTCAATGTAGGCGCAAGCCTGAAAAGCACACGAAGCAGCATACAGCTTGCAGAGCAGTATCCGTTTGTGTATGCAGCGGCAGGAGTGCATCCGAGCGAGAGCGCAGAGTTGAATGAAGCGCGGTTTGAGTGGCTCAGGGAACAATGCGCACATCAGAAGGTCGTGGCAGTAGGGGAGATTGGTCTGGATTACTATTGGGACGAGCCGGACCATGCGCTTCAGAAGAAATGGTTTGCACGCCAGCTTGAGCTTGCCAAAACGCTCAGGAAGCCAGTAATTATTCACTCTCGGGATGCTGCGAAGGATACCTATGACATAATGGAGGCGTACCATGCCGGGGACGTTGGCGGTGTGGTCCACTGTTTTTCCTACAGTGCTAAGATGGCGCTCGATTATGTGGCAATGGGATTTTACATCGGGGTTGGCGGCGTGGTCACGTTCAAAAACGGCAGGAAAATGAGAGAAGTGGTGGAGGCAGTGCCGATTGAGCGGATTTTACTGGAGACAGACAGTCCGTATTTGTCTCCGGAACCATACCGCGGCAAGCGCAATTCTTCATTTCATTTACCTTATATTGCACAAAAAATTGCAGACATCAAAGGTCTGTCCTATGAGGAGGTTGTCATGTTGACAACAGAGAATGCACAGCGGTTATATCAGATAAAATGCTAGGAGGAACGCCGATGGCAGCGCTAGGAAATCCCACAAATACCATTGCAATATTACAGAAATACCACTTTAATTTTCAAAAAAAATACGGGCAGAACTTCCTGATCGATGCCAATATTCTGGAAAAGATCATCCATGCGGCTGATGTACGCGCAAACGACTGTGTGCTTGAGATCGGACCGGGAATCGGTACAATGACCCAGTATCTTTGTGAACATGCGAGGGAGGTGGTCGCAGTTGAGATAGACCCAAAGCTGATTCCGATTCTTGAGCAGGATACCTTGTCTGCGTATCATAATGTTACAATCATCAATCAAGATATCTTAAAGCTCGATCTCAATGCGATTGTACAGGAAAAAAATAATGGAAAACCGATAAAAGTCGTAGCCAACCTTCCATATTATATTACGACGCCGATTATCATGGGACTGTTTGAAAGCCATGTGCCGCTCGACAGTATCACCATCATGGTGCAGAAGGAGGTCGCGGAGCGTATGCAGGTAGGACCTGGTACCAAGGATTATGGCGCGCTCTCGCTGGCAGTACAGTATTATGCCAAGCCAGAGGTGATGATGATCGTTCCTGCGGGCTGTTTTATGCCGCGTCCCAATGTGGACAGTGCTGTCATAAAATTAACGCGCCATGACAAACCGCCAGTGACCGTCTCCGATGAAAAATTTCTGTTTCATATCATTCGCGCAGCATTTAATCAGCGCAGAAAGACATTGGTCAACGCCCTTGGAAATGCCGCAGAACTTCATCTGGAAAAAGGCAGCATCCTGAGCGCGCTTGAAAAAATGGGCTTATCGCCTACGACGCGCGGGGAAGCGCTTACGCTGGGCGAGTTTGCAGAACTGACACAATTTCTTGATGAAATCAAGTAGGGGAATGCGCTTGTGACCTGCCTGCCGTGAGTATTGCGCCAGCCGCAGCCGCGAAGCGGCATATTTCCTTATGCGG
>CAMWJQ010000103.1 GCA_947174615.1 uncultured Lachnospiraceae bacterium | reverse complement strand
CCGCCACATTTGCAGCAAAGATAACAGGTTTATCTGTTAGTAAATTATACCCATTTCTCCACAAAACTTCCTCATCATCTTCTGTCACAAAGCTCCTTGCCATCCTGCCCTCTTCTAAGTGCGCTTTGATGCGCTCTGCAAGCGCGAGCTCCTTCGCCTGTGTCTTATCATTTTTCGCACCTCTGGACACTTTGGCAATCCGTCTCTCAAGAATTTCAATGTCTGAGAAAATAAGCTCTAAATTAATCGTCTCTATATCCCGCAGCGGATTGATGCTTCCGTCTACATGCACGATATTGGAGTCCTCAAAGCATCTCACTACATGCACGATCGCATCGACCTCACGGATATTGGCAAGAAACTGGTTGCCAAGTCCCTCTCCCTTTGACGCCCCCTTAACGAGCCCCGCGATATCAACAAACTCGATCACAGCAGGCGTCACTTTCTTGGTGTGATACAGCTCACCCAAAAGCCTGACCCGCTCATCTGGCACTGTCACCACACCCACATTGGGGTCAATCGTACAGAATGGATAATTAGCCGACTCTGCACCAGCCTTTGTCAGTGAATTAAACAATGTACTCTTTCCTACATTTGGAAGTCCGACGATTCCTAGTTTCATAATCTCCTATACCTGTTCAGAAAACCCTTATTTTTAAGGACTTCTGCCTTTCTCTATATTTTTACTACACAAATCAGTACACAATTTTTAAGGCACTTTCGATTCTTTCTACCTCTTTGTATATGAATAACACGCTTTTCCCAATCAATATCAGACCATTTTAACCCTATCAACTCACCTGTCCGCAATCCTGTCTGCAATATAAAGGCATATTGATTAAAATTACTACTCTGCTCCGCAGCTTCAAGAAACTTCTTTTGTTCATCAATTGTTAATGCCCTGACTTTCAATACTCAAACCATGCCGTTACTGTCATATCACCAGTTGCATCAGTTCCACCATGTTCATCATTAAATTTTGCATCTGCATACCACTTACGACACTCCTGCAATTTTGGAAAATATTTTTGAACTGATTTTCCAGTACTTTTACTTACAAATCGCGCGGTATATAAACCATCCTTCCTTTGACAGATACCAACTCCAAGCTCCCTGCCTTTTAAGTCTTTACCCATAAAATCAACTCCTTTCTGCTGTTTTCCAACAAAAAGAGCCTGATACAATCCTATATTATAGCATATCGTCCATCATTTTGGAATATTCAAATTGAATTTTCTACTCAAATTTTCTACTCAAATCTTATTCTAAATTTCCAAACTCTTTGATATGTACTGTTCAAACTCTTTTCTTGTTTCGGTGCAGTCCCGCTCGCTTCAGCTAATTTCTGCGAAAGCCTGTCAAGGGCATTTTGTCCACTGTTTCTTGTCTTTATTGTTGGGTTAAGCTGTTCTGAAAATACTGCAAATTCTTCCACAAGCTCTGTGAGGGAACTGCGTTTGCCCATCTCGTCACTTGAAAAGTCCAGCAAATTCATTGAAAAGATCTCTGACCAGACAGGCAGGCTGATTGACAAGGTTGACAGATTTTTCTCAAAAACTATGAAAAATGGTATGACAAACTACAGGGATGCAGAGAAAAGATGGATGAATACAATGATTCCGTATAATTGAATAGACTTTGTATCCCAAATGTAGTATACTAATCACACAGGAGGAATAAGCATATGACAGATAGTGAAAAGCTTGATTTACTCTTAACTCAAATGCAAGAGATAAATCAGAAAGTAGATAAGCTAACAGCAGAGCAGTCCGAAACAAAAAAGAAAGTAGAAAAGTTAGCATTGGAACAGACCAGAATGCAAAACGAACTATATAAAATCAGCCGAAAAATTGAAGATACTTATGGCGTAGCTCTTGATGCACTTGCAGCTACAGCTGAAAATCGAAAATGGCTTGAAACAGGCACAGGAACACTAATCTAACTAAAAATTGAATACACCACTAAAGGATGCAAAGTCTATTGAATTATCAAGGGCTTTGCACTTTTTTATTTATCAAAGAGTTCGGAGGACAACGACAATGATCAAAACAGTCACATATTTCGAATATCAGACATTAAAGGCAATTGGTAAGAAGATCACAGTATTAAGAGCTAACAACTATACAGCTACTATTGTTATAGGTAAGTAGGCAAAGAGCAATTAAAATCAATCACAATCAATTCAACCAAACAATACAGTTCCCTAAGTGAAGCATTAACGCCCTAGCAGTTGTATCAATCAGTTAGGAGCGTGAAAAGTAACAAGAAACTGTTTGACAGGCTGGATCAAGTTTAAATACGAGAAAGACAAAGCAAAACTGGAAGCATTGCAGAAGGAATATGAACAAATAAAAAACAAGCTGGAAGAACTCTTAAATCAGGGAGTCATCAGCGAATATACAAGATGTACCATTATTGATATGTTGAACAAAGTATTGGAACATATTGCCGTAAAGTACAGTTCTGTCAGGGAAGCAATTATTTACACATCGAATCATTTATACCCTACACCATCGGCAAGTGGCAGAATTACATGTCATACATCTTATACCCCGCCGATACCCCTTTAGATAGTGTTCTCTTTCTAATGAATCCCGAAGTGATATTCAAGTGATATCCATGAGTGATATCACCCATATTATAAAACATTATCAAACACAAGTATATTGTCAGAAAGCAACAAAAAAGCACCAGATATAAGGGTTTTATTCCCCATATCTGGTGCTTTTTATTGTGCACATTGTTACTTACTTATAATTGACGATCTTCCCGAAATCAGCTTTCAGGCTTGCCCCGCCAACGAGACCGCCATCAATATCCGGCTGTGCAAAAAGCTCTGCTGCGTTTGCTGCATTCACAGATCCGCCGTACTGGATGCGAACTGCCTCTGCTGTCGCTGCATCATATATCTCAGCAATGCAGTCACGAATGCCCTTGCAAACTTCCTGTGCCTGCTCTGTTGTGGCTGTCTTGCCCGTACCGATCGCCCAGATAGGCTCGTAAGCAATCACCAGCTTCTTTACCTGATCTGCTGAGATACCCACTAAGTCAGACTTAATTTGTAATCGAATCCAGTCCATTGTAACGCCCATTTCTCTCTGCTCCAGAGATTCGCCGCAGCAAAGAATCGGAGTAAGACCATGCTCAAATGCCTTTGCCACCTTCTTATTGAGAAATGCGTCGTCCTCTTTGAAATAATCTCGGCGTTCAGAATGTCCGATAATAACATACTTAACGCCTGCATCTACCAGCATAGCAGGTGCTATCTCGCCTGTAAAAGCACCCTTTTCCTCAACATACATATTCTCAGCGCCAACTTCTACATTGGTGCCCCGAACTGCCTCTACAACCGGAACAATATCAATTGCTGGTACGCAGTATACTACATCGACGTCATCTGACTTTACCAAGTCCTTTAACTCGTCAACTAACTTAACAGCCTCACTGGGAGTCATATTCATCTTCCAGTTGCCGGCTACAATCTTCCTTCTTGCCATGTTCCTATTCCCTTTCTTATCAAATTGATCATCAATCCCAAACCAGACATTCCCAAGCCTATCATACCCAGAAACAGAATGCCTCTCTTGTAGCAATACGATATCAGACAGTCGTCCGTACACATTCCTGCGCTATAGACAACAGACGCCTTTATATCCTCAAGGCAATCTATATTATTGTAATATATGACATGCATATAATCTGTCCTGTCATTGCACACAAAAGACTCAAGCCGATGCCAGACACCGTCGAGATCTGAAAAAATTATTTGTCATCTGCTGCAATTACACCTGGAAGTTCCTTGCCTTCCAAAAATTCAAGAGAAGCGCCGCCGCCTGTTGAAATGTGGCTCATTTTATCTGCAAATCCTAACTGGTTTACAGCTGCTGCAGAATCGCCGCCGCCGATGATCGTCGTCGCCTCTGTCTCAGCAAGCGCCTTTGCCACAGCGATGGTTCCCTTTGCCAATGTAGGATTCTCAAATACGCCCATAGGTCCGTTCCATACAACAGTCTTTGCTGATTTTACAGCATCTGCAAAAAGCTCTGCCGTCTTGGTTCCGATATCAAGACCTTCCTTGCCTGCTGGAATCTTGTCTGCATCAACAACCTCTACTGCGATCTCTGCATCAATCGGATTTGGGAAGCCGTCTGCAATCGTGGTATCAATCGGCAGAAGAAGCTTCTTGCCAAGTTTCTCAGCCTTTGCCATCATTTCTTTACAGTAGTCAAGTTTCTCATCATCTACTAAGGAATTGCCAATCTCATATCCCTTTGCCTTTAAGAAGGTAAATGCCATGCCGCCGCCAATGATCAGTGTATCACACTTCTCCAACAAATTGTTGATTACATTTAACTTGTCAGCCACCTTCGCACCGCCGAGAATTGCTACAAATGGTCTTACAGGATTTTCAACTGCATTGCCAAGGAAGTCAATCTCCTTCTGCATTAAGTAACCAACTGCATTCTCTCCGCCCTTTGCTGTGATAAACTTGGTAACGCCCTCTACAGATGCATGAGCTCTGTGAGAAGATCCAAACGCATCACATACATACAGATCAGCAAGATCAGCAAGCTCTTTGCTGAATTCTTCGCCGTTCTTTGTCTCTTCTTTGCCGCGGAAACGCGTATTCTGCAATAAAACAACATCTCCCTCGTTCATTGCTTCCACTGCTGCTGTAGCTGCTTCACCTGTTACATTGTAATCAGAAATGAATTTAACTTCTTTTCCAAGCTTCTCCGAGAGTCTCTTTGCAACCGGAGCCAATGATTCACCCTCATTTGGTCCATTCTTTACCTTTCCTAGATGAGAGCAAAGAATCACTTTTCCGCCATCCTTGATCAGTTTATTGATCGTGGGAAGCGCTGCAACGATACGTGTCTCATCTGTAATCTCGCCATTTTTGAGTGGTACATTAAAGTCACATCTCACAAGCACTCTCTTTCCCTTTGCATTAATATCATCAACTGATTTTTTATTTAATCCCATTTTATTATTCTCCTTTATATCTTTCCTATCATTTTCCCATATAAGGGCTGTATAACAAAACAGGTCCGGTCCATAAGACCGGACCCTTAAAAGGTCTTTTTCTAATGAATTATGCTAACTCAGAGAAGTACTTAATCGTTCTTACCATCTGAGATGTATAGCTGTTCTCGTTGTCATACCAAGACACAACCTGAACCTCATACTGATCATCAGAAATCTTGTTGACCATTGTCTGTGTAGCATCGAACAGAGAACCAAATCTCATTCCGATTACATCAGAAGAAACAATCTCGTCCTCATTGTATCCGAAAGACTCATTTGCTGCTGCCTTCATAGCTGCATTGATGCCTTCCTTTGTCACATCAGCCTTATTTACTACTGCTGTCAAGATTGTCGTAGATCCTGTCGGTGTCGGTACACGCTGTGCAGAACCGATGAGCTTGCCATTCAACTCAGGAATAACCAAGCCGATTGCCTTTGCAGCACCTGTGCTGTTCGGAACGATATTCACTGCTGCTGCTCTGGATCTTCTCAGATCACCCTTTCTCTGAGGTCCGTCAAGTGTCATCTGATCGCCTGTATAAGCATGGATTGTCACCATAATACCAGACTGAATCGGTGCATACTTATTGAGTGCATCTGCCATAGGCGCCAGACAGTTTGTTGTACAAGAAGCAGCTGAAATGATTGTATCAGATGCCTTCAATGTCTCATGGTTTGTATTGTAAACGATTGTAGGAAGATCGTTTCCAGCCGGAGCAGAGATAACAACCTTGCGGGCACCAGCGTTGATATGTGCCTGAGCCTTATCCTTACTTGTATAGAATCCTGAACACTCTAATACAACGTCAACCTTTAACTCTCCCCAAGGGCAGTTGTTTGCATCAGGGAAAGCGTAGATCTTAATCTCTTTTCCGTCTACAGTGATAGAATCCTCACCTGCTGTAACCTTGTCTGCCAGCTCATATTTTCCCTGTGAAGAATCATACTTCAACAAGTGTGCTAACATCTTAGGGCTTGTCAGGTCGTTGATCGCAACTACTTCATATCCCTCTGCATTGAACATCTGTCTGAATGCAAGACGGCCAATACGGCCAAAACCATTGATTGCTACTCTTACTGCCATGTTATTTTCCTCCTAAAATAGATAATATTAGTTTATCATCCTTATTTTGCCCACAAATTACACAGATACCTTGTAGTCATTGCCCCAATTACACTTTTTATACATAGAATCAATGAAAAAAGTCCCGTAATTTGGCAGTTTGTGTAAAATGATTGACAAAATTTTATCAACAAATTTATTTTACCTAATTATGGCATAAAATTCAAGACATATTTTGAAAAAAACACAAAAAGTTCTGTAAAATTTTTAATAGAAAATAATAATAATAATCTTATATAGGATTCTATGGAAATCTGTGATAGAATAAAATGGAAACTTCAAATAAAAATTTGAACTAAATACGATTCATCCAAAGGAGGGTTTCCACATGGCGCTCAAAGCCGATTTTCATATGCACACCAGCTTTTCCGGGGATAGTGACGCCCCTATGGAGGCGATGATCCAGCGCGCAGTCTCATTAGGTCTTTCGCACATCTGTATCACAGAACACTACGATCCTGATTATGTCTATGCGCCGGGGGAGGAGGCTGTCTTTGAACTAAATACCGACTCTTATTTGTATGAGCTGCTAAAGCTCCGCCAAAAATACAAGGACCAAATCACTGTCGGTTTTGGCGTAGAGCTTGGTCTGCAGCCTCATCTAAAGCGCCAGCTCGCGGTGTACGCCAAATCTCACGACTTTGATTTTATTATAGGCTCCTCGCACCTTTGCAACCGAAAGGATCCTTATTATCCTGCGTTTTTTGAAGGACGAAATGAGGACGAAGCGCATCACGAGTATTTTATGTCTGTTCTGGAGTGTGTGAAGACACTCCCGTATTTTGATGTATATGGTCATCTTGACTATGTGGTGCGGTATGGTCCTACACTCAATGAAAAGTACACTTACGCAAAACACGCAGATGTTTTTGATAAAATATTGACACACTTAATTGAAAATGAAAAGGGTCTGGAGGTCAACACGGAAGGTTTCAGTCGGGGTCTTGGTCAGCCAAATCCATGCACGGATATTCTAAAACGATATCATGAGCTTGGCGGAGAGCTGATCACCGTTGGTTCAGACGCACACAAGCCTGATAAGATTGCGCAGGAGTTCGACCGTGCATGTGAGCTCCTGCTGGAATGTGGTTTCAAATACTACTGTATCTACCAGTCCCGCATACCAGAATATTTAAAACTATGAATTATTGTATGATTGTCCCGCCGCCAAAGACATAATCTTCCCTGTAGAATACAACTGCCTGTCCGGGCGTGACTGCCCTGACAGGTTTATGAAAATTACACTTTACCCTTCCATCTGTCATTTTTTCAATCGTACAGACTTCCCCTGCATGAGAATAGCGGATTTTTGCAATCACCTCCACAGGTCCTGTAATGTCTTTGACAGCCATAAAATTCAAGTCTTCACAAATCAGCGTATCCGCCCATACCTCCTGTCCTTCCCCAATCACTACTTCATTTGTCTCCGGTCGAATCTGCGTTACAAACACAGGATGCCCCATTGCAAGGTTCAGTCCTTTGCGCTGTCCCACGGTATAGTGTATTATACCCTTATGGCGTCCCAGGATTTCTCCTGAGGCTGTCACAAAATTTCCCGGCGCTGGCACACGGTCTCCTGCCTCCTTTTGAACAACTGACGCATAATCATTATCCGGCACAAAACAAATATCCTGACTGTCCGGTTTTGCAGCCACAGGAAGCGCTAGCTGCCTTGCGAGTTCCCTGATTTCATGCTTCTCGTACTCCCCCACCGGCATTAGGGTATGTGCAAGCTGGGATTGGGTGAGATTGTAGAGCGCATAAGTCTGATCTTTTTTTGCAGTGACAGAACTGCGCACTACATATCTGCCATTTTCAAGCTGCGCGATACGGGCATAATGTCCCGTTGCGATATAGTCTGCTCCAAGCTCCAGACTCCGCTGAAGCAGCGCTTCCCACTTGACATAACGGTTGCAGAGTATACAGGGGTTGGGGGTTTTGCCGCTTAGATACGCCTCCACAAACGGATTGATCACACAATTTCGAAAAGTCTGTTTAAAGTTCAGCACATAATAGGGTATCCCCAGCTTTACTGCGACCCGTCTGGCATCCTCCACCGCGCTCAGCCCGCAGCAGCCTCCATTTTCCTCGACAGTACTCTGCTCCTCCTGCCAGATCTGCATCGTCACACCGATGACGTCATATCCCTGTTCTTTTAACAAATATGCTGCCACGGATGAATCTACTCCGCCGGACATACCGACAACTACCTTTTTCTTCATTTCTTTTTTTCGACTCTCTTTTTTTTCCATCTCAGCTCCCGCCCTTCCTTTTTTGTATGCGCAGTGTATACGCCATGCACAATTTGTTAGATGATAGCACTCTGCCCCCTTCCTGTCAAGGCAGAGACATATTTATTCAATTTTTCCATACATTATAGAAAGTGAATGTGTTGGAGTCACTCTATGTCAAATCTATCCACGAAAAAACTCCGAGGCTGTCTCAATCCCAGATACCTGAAAAACCCTATCATCACTGGCACATTTTTCCTGACTGCTGCCGGCATTGTCACGAAATTTATCGGATTTTTTTATCGCATTTTCCTATCAAGAACATTTCATGAGGAAAGCCTTGGCGTATTTGGCTTGCTCGGACCTGTCATGATGCTCGTACATGCCGTGTGTGCCGCTGGCATCCAAAATGCTATCACTCGTTTTGTCGCCGCCTCAAAAAAGGACAAATCGGCGGAAGCCTATGGATATCTCTTTACTGGAATTACGATTTCCATCTTCCTCTCAGGCGCTATGGCTTATCTTATTTTTCATCATGCGCCCTATATTGCCATCCAATTCATCGGCGAGCGCAGGTGCATCCCGCTGCTTCACATTTGCGCACTGTCCTTTCCGCTCGCCGCACTTCACTCCTGTATCAATGGATTTTTCTATGGTCTGAAACGGGCAGCGATTCCCGCATGGTCTATGATTATAGAACAATCCTGCCGCGTTGTCACCGTCTACATTTTATGCCGCCTTTCTGTGGAATCCGGGCTGAATATCTCTCTGTCATATATTTGTGTAGGATTGCTTGCAGGCGAATTTGCTTCCGCGCTGTTTTCATGCTTTATGCTGACAATCAGACCAGAAAAAACGGAATTTTCCATTCGCAAGTCAATCTCTCTTAACAAAGGAAAATCTATTGTATCTCTTGCGCTGCCAATCAGTCTCAACAGAATCTGTATCAGTTTTATCTCCTCGGTCGAAACCATACAGCTTCCGAAAATGCTTGTTGCAAGCGGTTTAAGCGCCTCCAATGCACTGTCTTTGTACGGCGTTTTTTCGGGTATGGCAATTCCGCTTATCATGTTTCCAAGCGCATTCACAGGCTCTGTTGCCTCCTTGCTGCTGCCCTCTGTATCAGAGGCACAAGCACAGGGCAACGACCAGCGCATCCGCAAGACCATTTATCTGACAATGGGCTTTTGTCTCCTGCTCGGGGTCTGCTGCTTCCTGTTTTTCTTTACCTTTGCGGATTTTCTGGGCGAACTGCTTTTTGGAAGTAATATTGCGGCAAGTCAGATTCGCGCACTCTCTTTTGTATGTCCTTTTTTGTATATGTCAGGTACCCTGTGCAGCATTCTTCACGGACTCGGCAAGACAGGCATCACCTTCCTCTTTAATGTATCCAGTATTCTGCTGCGCCTTTTCTTTGTCCTCTTTGTGGTTCCTAAGATCGGATTTTCCGGATATATTTACGGTACACTATGCAGTCAGATCTTTTTAGATTTGCTAATTATCCTTGCGTTGCGGCACTATCTGTTATATGATAAAAAATAGCGGCTGACTGCCGTTACTTTTTCTACGAAAGGAGTCTAACAAATGAGTTTTGAGTTTATAAAAAAACTGCCGACGCCTGACCAGATCAGAGAAGAATATCCAGTCCCTGACGAAATGCAGGCATTAAAGAACACAAGAGATCAAGAAATACGAGAGGTATTTACCGGAAAATCCGACAAATTTCTGGTCATTATTGGTCCCTGTTCTGCCGACAACGAGGACGCTGTGTGTGAATATGTATCAAGGCTTGCCAAAGTCAATGAAAAAGTGAATGATAAGCTGATTCTCATACCGCGGATATACACCAACAAACCACGGACAACAGGTGATGGCTACAAAGGTATCGTTCATCAGCCAGACCCCGAAAAAGGAACGGATTTTCTAAAAGGTATCATCGCCATGCGAAAAATGCAGCTGCGGGTCATGAGCGAATCCGGACTCACCGCCGCAGATGAGATGCTCTACCCTGAGAACTGGGGTTATGTATCGGATATTCTCTCTTATGTGGCAATCGGAGCGCGTTCTGTAGAAGACCAGCAGCAC
>CAMWJQ010000102.1 GCA_947174615.1 uncultured Lachnospiraceae bacterium | reverse complement strand
GCAGGCGTAGGCGGTATGCTGGTGGCTGTACCGATCGGCATTATTGTAGTGAATATGAACGAGGCAGGTTTTTTTGACACACCCAAATACAGCATACGGCTGTTGATTCGAAATATCAACCAATTTAGACAGTTGAGCAAGGAAGAGATGAAAAGGCTGGACGGAGAAGATTAACGGTATATGAGAAATTTTAAAATAACAATACAGTACGAAGGCACCCGCTATCAGGGATGGCAGCGTCAGGACGCCACGGGAAATACCATACAGGGAAAATTGGAGGCAATTCTTGCAAAGATGACGGGCTTGGACTTCGTGCAAGTGGATGGTTCTGGGCGCACAGACGCTGGCGTTCATGCACTTGGGCAAGTGGCGAATTTTAAGATTGATACAAAGCTGTCTGCGGCGGAGGTGATGGACTACATCAATCACTATCTGCCAGAGGACATCGGCGTGACTGCGATTCAGGAGATGCCAGAGCGGTTTCACAGCAGGCTGAATGCAAAGAAAAAGATATACCGTTACCGCATTTGGAATGCCAGGATTCCCTGTGTCTTTGCGCGCAGATATGTGTATGAACTGCCAGAAACGCTTGATTTGGACGCTATGATAAAGGCGGCTGCCAGTCTGGTGGGAACGCATGATTATAAGGCGTTTACCTCGAACAAAAAGAGCAGGAAGTCTACCATACGCACAATTGATGCGATTTTGATTGACAGAGAGGGCAGTGAGGTTGTCATCACCTACAGCGGTGATGGTTTTCTTTATCATATGGTCCGCATTCTCACGGGTACTTTGATAGAAGTGGGGCTGGGGCAGAGAACCCCTGCGTCCGTGAAAACACTGTTCGAAAAAGATGCCACAAGAGATTTATCAGGCGCGCTTGTTCCGGCAAAAGGACTGTGTTTAGTCGAAGTGCGGTACGGATCTGAGAATTAAATGTGCTGTAGAGCGTCTTTTGAAAGATGCTTTCTGCCAGATATGCGCCATAGTTTGTTGGTAATCGAGTCCCTCATGTTTATGAAAGGTAATTTCATAGCAGAGGGACTTCATCATGCTGCGTCAGACTACGAAGTTTTTTATTACAGATCAGCCCAGGACTTTGCACTGTGCCGCAAAATCCGTGAGACAGCATGGTGGTTGACTTGATGTTTGCAACAGGAAGCCGAAGGCTGACCTGTGGACAGTAACGACCTGTAACGCTTTTTTTGACAAAGTTTCATTTCATTATTTACATAATGTCACCTTATAGGGTATACTAGAAGATAATGAGTTTTTAAGGAAGTGAAACAATGGGTGACAACAAGGAGAAGCCGGAGTATCTCGAGATTTCTTGTCAGAATATAGAATGCAGTGCAGAACCAGGGGAAATTGTCGAGGACAGCTTTGCCATACATGCCGCTGACAAATATACAGAGGGAAAGATTTATTCGTCAGACACCAGAATGAAAGTATATGAGAATGCTTTTTCGGGTGAGGAGACACAGGTAGTATACTGCTTTGATGGGACATCTGTCGAGGCGGGCAGCAGTATCCGGGGTGAGTTTGTACTTATAAGCAACCGGGGCGAGTACGTGATACCATATAAGGTCAGTGTGCAGAAGCCGCGATTGCAGAGTTCTCTAGGAACGATCAAGAATCTGTTTCATTTTACGAATCTGGCGCAGACCAATTGGGAGGAGGCAGTCGCGCTTTTTTACACTCGGAATTTTGCTTCAATCCTGCACAGAAGTGATAAAAATGCGGTCATGTCTTATACAGGGCTGACACGCAATGAGGGAAATGAGCAGAATGTAGAAGAATTTTTGATCGAAATCAGTAAAAAGACGCCTATTATTTACACCTTTGATATAGAAGGGTTTCTGCTTGAGGATGTGCAGGACAGCATTGTGAAAAGTGTCGTGATCAAAAAGAGCAGCTGGGGCTATGGATGCGTCTATGTATGGATTAAGGGAGATTTCATCAGTACAGTCAGACAGCAGCTGACCAATGCGGATTTTGTTGAAAACCAATGTATATTTGATATTTACATAGATGCTTCCAAACTGCATGAAGGTGTAAACAGCGGGGCGGTTATCTTTTCAGATGCGTGTAATGAATATACGATTCCGATTGATATTTTGATGGAGGAGGAACAAGAACAGAGGACGGACAACCGCAGACAGAGGAAGGCAGTCTGCGGCATGATTCGCAATTATGTGGACATGCGATTGGATAAGATTACATTGACACAGTGGATTCACCGCTTTGAGCAGGATTTGGGAGTTCTGTTGGAAATAGATGAGGACAGTATTCTTTACAATTTATACCGTGTGCAGCTTCTTATCACAAAGGAGCGTTTTAATGAGGCAAAATGGTATCTTGATATGATTGAGCAGCGGCTGTCAAAGGAGCCGAGCGACATTTTTCAAAACTGTTATTACTTGTATTTGACAACACTGATCAACTGTGCAGAGGACTATGTGAAGACTATCAGCGATGAGATTGAGACGATATATGTCAATAATCCGTCAGAGTGGCGTCTGGGCTGGTTTGTCCTTCAGTTAAATGAAGATCTGTTTAGGAATAGGGAACAGCGATGGCAGTTTATGGAGGAGATGTTTGACAATGGCTGTATCAGCCCGATGCTATTGTGCGAGGCAGTTTTGCTGCTCTTGGAACATCCTACATTTCTGCTAAAGCTTGACAAATTCGAGGAAAATGTCCTGTGGCATGGCGCCAGACGACAGATCCTCAAACCGGAATTGATCGAGCAGCTGCAATATCTTGCCGCTCGCAAGAAAGAGTACTCGACGCTGCTTGTCAGAATATTAGGCAAGGTTTATGAGGTGTATGGATCGCCGCAGACAGTGGCGTCGATCTGCCATATATTGATACTGGGAGACAAAAAGGGTGTCGCTTACTATCCGTGGTATGCGCTGGGGGTAGAACATTCTGTGAGAGTGACAGGGCTGTACGAGTATTATATGATGTCACTTGAGCTTGACAAGTATGGGGATATTAAGGGAAGTATTGAGATTCCCAAGATGGTGTTGATGTACTTTGCGTATCAAAGCAATCTGGATTATGAGTTAAATGCATTTTTGTATGCATATATCATCAAAAATAAAGACAAATATCCAGATTTGGAACAGAGTTATCGTATTGCGATTGAACGGTTTGTGGTAGATCAGATCAAGATGGGACACATCAATGAAAATTTGGCATATTTGTACAAAAATATGCTGGCGCCGCAGATGGTCACAGATGACACGGCATATGCGTTCACGCCGCTGCTTTTTATGCACCGCATCTACGTGGATAACCCAAAAGTCAAAAGTATTGTAGTCATCCACGAGAAGGTGAACGGCGAGAGTTCGTATCCGGTGGTGAACTGTGTCTGCATGATACCGATTTATGGGAGCGAGTACAAGCTGTTTCTGCAGGACGAGCATGGAAACCGTTTTACAAAGAGTATTCATTATGAAAATAAGCAGCTAATGGAGCCAAAGAGACAGGTGGCATATATCAGCGGCTATATGCAGGGGCGTCTGAGCTTTGACATTTATCTGTGCGAGGTGGACAAGAATTATATCACCATCTCGCAGGACAATGTAAAGCGCTTTAAGAATCTTGCGGAATCGCCGCAGGTAGTGGAGAGCTTTAAGAAGGAGATCCGGACAAAGCTGCTTCGATTTTATTATGACAATGACATGATTGGAGAGCTGGATGCCTTTCTGGAGGATGTCGAGGCAGATGAGATGGAGGCGTCTGAGCGTGCAGAGTTTATCAAGTATCTGATCTCGAGGGGAATGTTTGACAAGGCATATTACTGGCTGAGATCTTTTGGCGTGGCGGATGTGGAGTCTAAATCCGTGGCAAGGCTTGTCAGCAAACGGATTGTCAGTAAGGACTATGAATATGATGAATTTCTTGTCAATGTGGCACATTACATTTACAAGAATATGAAATATGATGAAAATATTTTGCGCTATCTGATGATGAATTATGATGGCAGGGCGTCTGAGCTTCGGAAATTGTGGAGATCGGCAGTAGATTTGGAATTGGATGCAAAACTCATACTAGAGCGGCTTCTCAGGCAGATTGTGTTTACCGGGGCTGTCGTTCAGGACAGGGATGAGATGTTGATCGCCTATGTGCAGTATGAAGATCATGATGCGTTATTGGTCAATGGGATTTTGATGAACATTGCATATGAGTACTTTGTCTATGAGGCGATCATCAATCCCGAAGTGTTTGATATTCTGTATCAGAAGTATGTGAAAAAGGCGCTGACAGACAAGGTGTGCAAGCTGGCACTCCTAAAGTTCTGGGCAGAAAATGTACAGCAGTTAGAGATTCCACAGGATGTGGCACGGCTGTTTATCCTGGAGCTGTTAAATGAGGACGTCTATTTTCCATTTTATGTTAAACTGGTGGATATGGTGCCAGAGCTGCATTATATCAAGAACAGTATTTTTATTGAGTATCGGACACAGCCGCAGAGTCAGGTCTATATGCATTATGCCTATGATGATGGCTCTGTGGAGGAGGGCAGTTATGAGATCCGGGAAATGAAAGAAATGTACGATGGGATCCATGTGAGTATGTTTCAGCTTTTTTATGGAGAAACGATACAATACTATATTACAGAAAACTATCTGGAGGAGGATGGAGTCAGGGAGCATGTGACGCAGAGCGGCACGCTTTCCGGGCTGTCAGAAACTTCTGCAGGGTCAGCGAAGCAGGGCACAGATGACAGGTTCAGCATCTTAAATGATATTTTATTGAGTATCAGCGTGCGGGACGAGGTGACGGCACAGCAGTTGACATGGGACTATGTGTATCAGGATTTCTGTGTCAGGGAGCTGTTTAAGGTATTGTGACCAGAGGAGTAAAGAGATGTTATGACGAAAAAGAATAAGGTGGTTGTCGGTTTTGACCTTGGAAATGACTATTCCCAGATTAGTTATTGCAGACAGGACCAGAGTATGCCTGACACGGTGAGTCTGGTGATGGGGGAAGAGCAGTACAATATTCCCACACTGCTGTGCAGAAAAAAGGGCGCCACAGGAAGTGCGGCATGGCTGATTGGAAAGGAAGCGTTGAAGACCGCGAAGGAAGGAGAAGGAACGCTTGTTGACAATCTGCTGGTGTTGGCGAAAAACAATACCAGTGTTAAGGTTGGTACAGATTCGGCAGCCGAGGAAGCGCTGACTGCTGATTATCTGCTTGAGCTGTTTGTGCGGAAGGCATTTGCTCTGTTGGCGGCGTACATTGTTTCTGAAGAGATTGCAGCGGTGGCATTTACACTGAAGGAGATGGATAAAGGGGTCATGGAGATGCTCAAGAATGCGTCAAACCGCGCTGGGCAGCGAAAGCTCGAAATATATTTTCTGAGCCATGAGGACTGTTTTTTTCAATATATGATTCATCAGCCTCAGGAGATGTGGATTCATGATGTGTTGTTATATGATTACAGGAGTGATGGCATTGACAGTCATCTGCTCTCGATGAACAGAAAGACGAATCCAGTGGCATGTTTTATAGAGACTGCAAATTATCCACAAATGCAAATCCCAGATTTGTCAGATAAGAATGAGACGGCAAAGAGTGCATTTTACAAGCAGCTCGACTCGGCGCTGCTTGAAATTGTGCGCAAAAACTGTGATCAGCGTGTCATTACATCGGTCTTTTTGCTGGGAGAACATTTTTCAAAGGAATGGTGCAGGGATTCGCTCAAATACATGTGCCGGGGAAGGCGTGTGTTTCAGGGGAACAATCTTTTTAGCAAAGGGGCATGTTATGGGGCGCGGGAGCGCGTGTATCCATCCACGCTGTCCGGTGCTTATGTGTATCTGTCAGCGGATAAGCTGCGGGCAAATATCGGAATGACCTGTGACAAAGGACAGGCGGAAGTTTATTATCCGATTTTGGATGCTGGCACAAACTGGTATGAGGCAAACAATGTCTTTGATGTGATGCTTGTCAAGAACAATACCATCACGCTCAATATTTCCCCGGTAGATGGGAAAAAGACGCGTGTGGCACGAATTTCGCTTGAGGGTATGAAGGTCAGGGGCAATAAGACAAACCGTGTGGAGCTTCGGTTTTATATGGAAGATGCGAATGCCGTACAGATTGAAATTACGGACAAGGGATTCGGAGAGTTTTTCCCATCCACGGGGCAGGTCTGGAAAGAATGTCTGCCGCTTGAGGCAATTACATAAATGGGGAAGAGGTTATGTAAATGAATAATGTTTGTTTATGTATAGGTAATTATGCTAAAAATCCATTTTATTTAAAATTTTCTGACATTTCATTGTATTCTATAGAGGAATTATGTTATTATTTTATGGAAAGGGTGCATCTGCTGGATGACTCGATTGTTTCGACAGAGCTGGTCAATTGGATTCGTCAGGAATGCGGGCTTGCAGAGCTGGCAGACGAACTCGATGGCTATGTCAGGAAACATGTGTCAGTGGCTGCCTTTGTCTCAACTGTTTTTGAGCGGACTGGGATGTATGATAACAGTACGATCAGACAGGTTGATCGTCTTTTAAAAGAGCAGTCCAGTCTAACGACGATCGAGCGCTACAAAAAACGGGCAGAATATCTGTATCAGCAGGGCAGATTCCGTCAGGCGCTTTCCATTTACAGAGAGCTTGTGGAGTACATACCTTCGCGGGACAGTGCGGGGAGGGCGCTTTTGTATTATAATATGGCGTCAATCTATGCGATGGATTTTGCCTATAAGCAGGCGGCAGATCTATATTATGAAGCTTATCTGCTGCATCCTGACAGGCAGACGAGATATGCCTATATCCTTGCGAACAAAAAGGCGCTTACAGACTATGCATATGGTGCGTTCAAGCGGGAGAATCCGAATTGGGAGGAGGATTTTCTAAGAGTGGAACAGTTGTGTGCACAGGCAGATGAAAGATGGCTTGCGTCGAGAGAGAGGCAGCTAGTGACAGAGCTGGCGCGGCTCAAGGAGGAAGGGCAGCTTGAGGCGTACAGCCAGCAGTCACAGGGACTGATCAGACAGCTCAAGAAGGATTACAAACGTCAGACAATGGATTAAATTGGCGAAAGGAGTATGAAAATGGGGTTATTGGGAAAAATCAAAGGACTTTTTAACCGTCAGGCGGACGAAGAAGAAAATGTATACCGACCAGATTGGGAGGAGGAGAGCTTAAAGCGCGACAATATCGACATGCATGACAAGAAGCAGCGAGAACATTATGTCAAGGCGTGTCTGGAACAGATGTCAGAGGCTTCTAAAGAGCTGGATACGCTGGGCGGCGAGTATAATCTTGTGACTTCTTATCTGACAGATATGGAGGAAATCGAGGCACAGACGGACGAGGTGAAGGAGCAGTTAAAGACCTATGCCACGAAGATTTTGGAGCTTGAAAACAGCAGGGAGAAGCTCGACAAAAAGCGGCGCATTATGAAGCCGGAGGATTATCTTCGCATGGAGCGCGTGGAGCAGTATATGCCGGAAGGGTATAACAAATTAAAGGAAGCGGAAGATTACCAAGTTCTTGTGAAAAAAGATATGGGAAGGCTTGAAGGCGAGCGTCATGCCTATTATTTCAGAAAGAACGAGCTTCAAAATACAATGCAGAATATGAAGGGCATCACCTTTATCTGCGTTGGATCAATGCTGTTTCTGGTGCTGATGCTCACGATTATCGGCGCGGCATGGCATCTGGATGTCTCGCTGGGATATGCGGTCGCTGTGCTGATTGCAGCGTCAACACTTGCGTTTGTGTATGTCAAGTTTCATGAGGCGCAGCGGGAGCTTGTGAGGGTCGAGAAGGGAATCAACAAGCTTGTGCTGCTGCATAATACCGTGAAAATCCGCTATGTGAACAATACAAATCTTCTGGAATATCTGTATGTGAAATATGATGTGAACAGTTCGAATGAACTAAAAAAGCTATGGGACAAATATCTGGAGGAAAATATCCATCGTGAGCAGGAGAAGCAGATGGATCAGGATTTAGACTTCAATGAGGCAGCGTTAATTAAACTATTGCGCCGCTGTAATCTTGCAGACCCGAATATCTGGCTGCATCAAGCGGCTGCCTTGATTGACAATAAAGAGATGATTGAGATTCGTCATGGGCTGATTATCCGGCGCCAGAAGCTTAGAAAGCAGATGGAGTACAACGCCAAGGCGGCACAGGCGGCACAGGACGAGGTGAAGGATATTGTGGATAAATATCCCGAATACGCTGAGAAGATTTTGGATCTGGTGTCTGATTATGAGAAAGCGCTTGCTTAAAGCTTTTTATTAAAGTATATATTAGGAGGAAGAAGAAATGCAGGAATTTGCACCAATCAAAGAGGGTAAGGTACGTGAGGTATATGACAATGGAGAGAGTCTAATCATTGTGGCAACAGACAGGATTTCTGCCTTTGATGTCATATTAAGAAATAAGATTACGAATAAAGGCGCGATACTCACGCAGATGTCAAAGTTTTGGTTTGATTTTACGAAGGATGTTGTACCCAACCACATGATTTCTGTGGATGTGAAGGATATGCCCGAATTTTTCCAAAATGCGCAGTTTGAGGGAAAAAGCATGATGTGTCAAAAGCTTGAGATGCTTCCGATCGAGTGTATTGTGCGTGGATATATCACAGGCAGCGGCTGGGCAAGCTACAAGGAGAATGGAACGGTGTGCGGCATAAAACTTCCAGAGGGATTACAGGAGTCTGAGAAACTTCCAGAACCCATCTACACACCGAGCACTAAGGCAGAGATTGGACTGCATGATGAGAATATTTCCTTCGAGCGCAGCATCGAGGTACTGGAAGCACAGTTTCCCGGAAAAGGCGAGGCGTATGCTGTAAAGATTAAAGATGCCACAATTGCACTTTATCAAAAGTGTGCGGCATATGCGCTGAGCAAAGGGATTATCATTGCGGACACAAAGTTTGAGTTTGGACTTGACAAGAATGGCAATGTGGTGCTTGGCGATGAGATGCTTACACCGGACAGCTCACGGTTCTGGCCGCTGGAGGGATATGAGGCAGGAAAGGGACAGCCTTCTTTTGATAAGCAGTATGTGAGAGACTGGCTCAAGGCAAATCCTGACAATGAGAATTTGCTGCCGGAGGAGGTTGTCACCAGAACTGTTGACAAGTATAAAGAGGCATTTGCACTGCTTACAGGAAAAGACTTTGTATAAAGCAGAATACAGGAGTATGAAATAATTTTATGTTCAATGAGGAGATAGACAGAAATCTTGATGAGACAGGTGTGAGGGAGGAGTGCGGCGTTTTTGGCATCTATGACTTTGACGGGCAGGATGTTGCCTCCACCATCTATTATGGTCTTTTTGCACTGCAGCACAGAGGACAGGAAAGCTGTGGTATTGCGGTCAGTGAGACCAGTGGTCCCAAAGGGAAGGTGGTATCCTACAAGGGAATGGGGCTTGTCAATGAAGTGTTCACACAGGACAATCTGGAAACGATGAAGGGCGATATTGGTGTGGGACATGTGCGTTACTCGACAGCGGGTGCGTCTACACGTGAGAATGCGCAGCCGCTTGTGTTAAATTATGTGAAAGGTACACTGGCGCTGGCACACAACGGCAATCTGATCAATGCCGCAGAGCTTCGGCATGATTTGGAATACACGGGCGCTATTTTTCAGACAACCATTGATTCAGAGGTGATTGCATATCATATTGCCCGGGAACGCCTTCAGTCCAAAACGGTTGAGGAAGCAGTAAACCGGGCATGTCAAAAGATTCAGGGCGCGTACTCGCTGGTTGTGATGAGTCCCAGAAAACTGATTGGGGCGCGAGATCCCTATGGCTTCAAACCGCTTTGTATCGGGAGACGGGAGAACAGTTATATTATAACCTCTGAGACCTGTGCGCTGGATACTGTCGGCGCGGAGTTTGTGCGTGATGTGCTTCCGGGGGAGACGGTTACAATTACTCCGGAAGGCGGTATCATTTCCGATTTGTCACGAGCGGTTTCAGGGGAACAGGAGGCGAGATGTATCTTTGAGTATATTTATTTCGCGCGTCCTGACAGCCAGTTTGACGGGGTGAGCGTGTATGCGTCACGAATCCGTGCAGGGCGGTTTCTTGCGATAGATTCGCCTGTGGAGGCAGACCTTGTTGTGGGTGTGCCTGAGTCGGGAAATGCGGCTGCACTTGGATACTCGCTGCAGTCGGGGATACCTTATGGCACAGCCTTTGTGAAGAATGGCTATGTCGGAAGGACCTTTATCAAACCCAAGCAGAGCAGCCGGGAGTCGAGTGTAAAAGTAAAGCTGAATGTTCTAAAGGAAGCAGTGAATGGGAAACGGATTATTATGATAGATGACTCGATCGTGCGCGGCACGACTTCAGATAGGATTGTGCGGATGCTCCGAGAGGCAGGTGCAAAGGAGGTCCATGTGCGCATCAGTTCACCGCCGTTTTTGTGGCCTTGCTATTTTGGCACAGATGTGCCGGAAAAGGACCAG